>CAIXAA010000053.1 GCA_903917305.1 uncultured Myxococcales bacterium
ACATGGCGCCGGGTGAAGCTTCATTCCTCCGTTCCGATTGCAACCGACAGGACTCCGCCATGGACAGCATAAAGGTCGATCTGGGTATCGTGGGCGACAACGTTTTCGCCGCCTTCAAGGAATTGCGCAGCTACCTCAACACCCAGATCCTGGGCCAGGAGCGCCTGGTGGAAAGCCTGCTGGTGGCCTTGCTGGCCGATGGCCATCTGCTCGTCGAAGGTCCTCCCGGCCTCGCCAAGACGCGGGCCATCAAGGCACTGGCACGTGGCCTGGAATGCGACTTCCAGCGCGTGCAGTTTACGCCCGACATGCTGCCGGCAGACCTGACCGGTTCGGATATCTATCGTCCCGAGGAAGGCAGCTTCCGTTTCCAGCGCGGTCCGCTGTTTCACAACCTGATCCTGGCCGACGAGGTCAACCGCGCGCCGGCCAAGGTGCAATCCGCGCTGCTGGAGGCGATGGCCGAGCACCAGATCAGCGTGGGCTTATCCACCTATGCGTTGCCGCGCCTGTTCCTGGTGATGGCGACGCAGAACCCGATCGAGCACGAGGGCACCTATCCCTTGCCCGAAGCGCAACTCGACCGCTTCATGCTGCACGCCATGGTCGATTATCCGGATCGGGCCAACACCCGCCTGATCATGGATCTGGCGCGACGCGAGGCATTGGAAGGTCGCGAGCTGCCGCCGCCGGCGCGGCCCATGACCCAGGAAGCCGTCTTCGCGGCGCGCCGTGAAGCGCTCGAGCTGACGCTCGCCTCGTCGCTCGCCGACTACATTGCCGCCCTGGTCGATGCGACCCGGCGGCCCGACGCCTACAGCAGCAAGCTCACCGAATGGCTGCGCTGGGGCGCCAGCCCGCGCGCCGCCATTGCCATCGAACGCGGCGCACGAGCCCTGGCCTGGCTCGACGGGCGAGACTACGTCAGCCCGGAGGATGTCCAGGCCATTGCGCCGGATGCCCTGCGCCATCGCCTCCTGCTCGACTATACCGCACAGGCGCGAGGCGTCAGCGCAGAGGACTGCGTCAGCGAACTGCTGCAAAAGGTCCCGGCACCGTGATTCTCCCCGACCTCGATGAACTGGCTGCGCTGCGCGGCCCAGCGCGGGGGCTCAGCTTGCGCGCCCGGCGCCCGGCACTGGCGCGCCTGCAGGGCGGACATCGCAGCGCCCAGCGGGGTCGCGGGCTCGAATTCGAGGAAGTGCGGCTCTACGCCGCCGGCGACGATGCCCGCAACATCGACTGGCGCGTGACGGCACGGCGCGGACGGCCCCATACCAAGCTGTTCCGCGAGGAGCGCGAGCGGCCGGTATGGCTGGTGGCCGACCTGCACCCGGGTTTGTTCTTCGGCAGCCGGCGACAGTTCAAATCCGCCGTGCTGCTGCGCGCCGCAGCCTTGCTCGCCTGGGTCGCCGCGCTGGGCGGCGACCGCGTCGGCGCGGTGATTGTCGACGGCGCGAACACCGCTCAGGTATTTCCTCCGCGCGGGCGCGAGGCGGGCGTGTTGCCGGTGCTCGAAGCACTGGTCACCACCCAACCCCGCCAGCCCGGCCTGCCGGCACCGGGCGGCTTGCACGCGGCAGTCAGGATGCTGCGTCCGCTCCTGAAGCCGGGCAGCCTGGTCCTGTTGTTGAGCGACTTCGCCGGACTCGACCAGGCCACCGAGGATCTTCTCGCCGGCACCACCGCCCATAATGACGTCCGCCTGCTGTGGATCACCGATCCGCTGGAAAGCGGCGGACTGCCGGCAGGCAACTATCGCGTCGGCTTGCCCGGTCGCCTGTGGTGGCTCGATGGCGAACGCAGTCGGACCCCCTGGCAGGAGGCCTGGCGCGCGCGAGAGCAGCGCTTGAAGGAGATGGCGACGCGCTTGAGCCTGCCGCTCAGTCGGCTGGCGACGCACGACGGGGTCCTGGAAGCACTGGTCGCCCTGTTGAAGGAACCGAGGTGGGCAACGTGAGCCCGCCCTCAAGCCCCGCCTGGCTCGCCCAGCTGGCGCCGGCGCACGCCCCGCCACCGCCCGGCTGGTGGCCTCTGGCGCCTGGCTGGTGGGGCCTTGCGCTCCTGTTGACCGTCGCCCTGGCGGGCTTGGCCTATTGGCAATCCCGTCCGGCCGTTCGCATCAGGCGCAGCGCGCTTCGCGAACTGGACAAACTCGAGGCGACGCCCGTCGACGATCAGGCCCTGGCGCGCAGTCTCGAACATCTGCTGCGGCGTTACGCCGTCGCGCGCTATGGCCGCGACGCGGTGGCGAGTCTCTGCGGCGATCACTGGATTGCCTTTGTCCTCGCCCACGGCGGCAGCGCATGGGCGGGCACGGCCGGCATCGCGCTGCTCCGCGCAGCCTACGGAGGACCGGTGGAGGCCGAGCGCCAGCGCTGGCTGAGCGGTGCGCGCGCTTTTCTGAAAGGCAGGAAATGATCCACATCGCCTGGCCGTGGATGCTGCTCTTCCTGCCCTTGCCATGGCTGCTCGGCCGCTGGCTGCCCGAGGCGAAACCGCAGGGCGATGCGCTGTTTCTGCCCTTCGCGGCGAATTTGTCCGAAGGCGGCGTAGTCACGCTGGCCGCGCGCTCGCGGCGGCAACGATTCCTCTTTGTCCTTGTCTGGATCCTGCTGCTTGCCGCCGCGATTCGTCCGCAGTGGCTGGGCGACCCGTTGCCGGTGCCGACCACCGGACGGCAGCTGATGCTGGCAGTGGATGTCTCCGGCTCGATGGCGACTCGGGACATGGCGGGAAACGCGACGCGTCTGGACGTGGTGCAGGCGGTGGCGGGCGATTTCATCCGCCATCGCCACGGCGACCAGGTCGGTCTGATCCTGTTTGGCACCCGACCCTACCTGCAGGCGCCGCTGACGGCCGATCTCGACACCGTCAACCAATTCCTGCAGCAGTCCGTGGTCGGCATCGCCGGGACGCAGACGGCCATCGGCGACGCCATCGGGCTCGCCCTCAAGCGCTTTCGCGCTGAGCCGGGCGGCGGGCCGGGAAAGCACCGAAAAATGATCTTGATCCTGCTCACCGACGGCGGCAACGACGCCGGCCTGATGGATCCGATCGAGGCCGCCAGGATGGCCGCCGCCGCCGGTCTGCGCATCTATACCATCGGGGTCGGCGCCGCCGCGCAGCAAGGCTTCTTCGGCGCCAGCGGCAATGACGATCTCGACGAAGGCACGCTCAAGGCGATCGCCCGGATCTCCCACGGAGAATATTTCCGGGCGACCGATGCCGATGCTCTCGCCAAGGTGTATGCCCGCATCGACCAGTTGGAGCCGAGCGCCGGCCGGGAACAATGGTATCGCCCGCACAGCGAGTGGTTTCCTTGGCCCTTGGCGCTGGCCCTGTTGTTCAGCCTGCCTGCCGTTTTCGTGAGAGTGCGGACATGAACCTCACCGACTTCCTCCACGCTTTCCATTTTCTCCGTCCGCAGTGGCTGCTGCTCCTGCCGCTCTTGTGGGGCACGGTGTTCTGGCTCGCGCGGCGGCGCGACCGCCATCAGGACTGGTCGCGCCTGATCGATCCGCAACTCCTGCCGGCACTGCGCCTCGAGGCGGGCGGGCGCGCCGCCATTCGCCCCTGGCCTTGGCTGGCCCTGGCCTGGACGCTGGCTGCGCTGGCCCTGGCCGGTCCCAGCTGGCAACTGATCGAAACCGCGGCCTATCGCGCCCCGGCGGCATGGGCGCTGGTTCTCGATCTCTCGCCTTCGATGGGGGCTGTCGACCTCACGCCCAACCGCGTCACCCGGGCGCGTTATGCGCTCGACGACATACTCGGTGCGGCCCGCGACGCGCGCGTCGGCCTGGTGGTGTTCAGCGACGAAGCCTATACCGTCACGCCGCTGACGGAGGATGTGGCCACGGTGTGGTCACTCCTGCCGCCGCTGGCACCGGGCATCATGCCCGGTGCAGGCGACCATCTCGCCCCGGCGCTCGATCAGGCCGCGAAGCTGGTTGACCAGGTGGGGGCTAAGGACCGCCGCATCGTGGTGCTGACCGATGGCTTCGACGATCCGGCCGCCGCCTTGTCGGCTGCCGCCGCCCTCAAGTCCCAGGGCATAGCGCTCAGTGTCGTCGGGGTGGGCACGCAGAGCGGCGCGCCGCTGCGCAGCGCGGACGGACATTTCGCCCAGGATGCTCAGGGACGCGCGCAATGGGCCCATCTCGATGTCGCGCGGCTGCGCCAGCTTGCCGCCTCGGGCGGCGGCCGTTACTTCGACCTTGCCCAGGTGCCCGATCTTGTTGCCGAGCTGCAGGCATCAGGGCAACTTTCGGGCGGCGGGACTTCCGCACCGGGAGTCAAAGTCACCGACTGGCGGGATGCGGGAAGCTGGATCCTGCCCTTGCTGCTGTTGCTTTCGGCCTTCCTGGCGCGAAGGGGCTGGCTGTGAGGCGCAAGATCTTCGCGCTCCTTCTGTTTTCGCTGGCGCTGCCGGTGCATGCGGCGGACGACGGCTGGTCGCGCCTGTGGCGCAACGCCGACCAGCGCGGCGAGCGTCTGCTCAAGGACGGCGATGCCGCCGCGGCCGCCACGGTATACGCCGACCCGCGGCGCAAGGCCCACGCTGAACTCATGGCGGGCGAGTATGCCCAGGCGGCGCAGAACCTTGCCGCTTTCGACGACGCCGAGTCCCACTACAACCGCGGCAATGCGCTGGCCTACACGGGAGACCTGCAAGGTGCCCTTCGCGCCTACGACGCCGCGCTGCAACGCGACCCGCAGAGTCGCGATGCGCGCCACAATCGGGATATGGTGGCCAATGCGCTCAAGCAGAAAACGCCGCCGGCGCAGGGGTCTCAAGGCAAGCAGGGCGACCAGGGCAGGCAGGGCGACCAGGGCAGGCAGGGTACGCCAGGCGACACGACCCGACCGGGTGCGAAGGGAAAAGGCGAGGAACGCGGACAAGCTTCCGCGCTAGCGCCAAGTCAAGCCGGTCAGACCGGCAAACGGTCGGGCGCTGAAGGCATGGCCGCGATGCCCGGCCAGGACAGTGCCGGCGAGGCGCGGCGCGATGCCGAAGCCGGCCTCGCCGGGGCCGCCGGCAAGCAGCAGAGCGGCATGGAGCGTGGCGGCAGGAGCGAGGATGAGGCAGTTCAAGCGGCGCCTTTAAACGAGCAACAACTGGCCCAGGAGCAATGGCTGAGGAGCATTCCCGACGACCCGGGCGGACTGCTCCGACGCAAATTCCTGATCGAGCACATGATGAGACAGCAGAAGGCACAGCCATGAATCAAGCCTATCGCATCTTCGCCGCCCTGCTCTTGTTCGCAACGAGCCTGGCCGCGCCGGCAGCGGTGACCGCTGCCCTGGATCGCGACCGCGTCGCAGCGGGCGAAACCGTCCGCCTGCTCCTGCAGCGTGAAGGCAGCGCCGCCGGACAACCGGATCTCGATCCGCTCCGGCGTGATTTCGACGTGCTCGGCAGCAGCAGGGGTTCCTCCGTCCAGATCATCAATGGCCAGGCCTCGTCGAAGACCCAGTTCACGCTTGTCCTCGCCCCCAAGCACGACGGCACGATCCGAATCCCCCCCCTGCAATGGGACGGTGAACTGTCGCCGGCGCTCGAACTGACGGTGGGCGGGGCTGGCGCCGCCGGACGACCGGGCAAGGCGGCCGGAACGTCGCATGTCTTTCTGAGCGCGACGCCCAACCTCGATCGACCTTATGTGCAGGCCGCCGTCGTGCTGACCGTGAAGCTGGATACCGACCTGCCGCTCTCCGAAGCGAGACTGGATCTGCCTGCCAGCGCCGATGTGCTGGTCAAGCAATTCGGCGAGGACCGGCAAGGCAGCGAAATGCGCAACGGTCACAACTATCAGTTCGTCGAGCGCAAACACCTGCTGTTCCCGCAGCACAGCGGCCTGATCCGCCTGGAAGGGCCGGTGCTCGACGCCCAATTGCCGGGCGCCCAAAGCGACGATCCTTTCGGCGGCGATCCATTCTTCGGCAAGGTGTTCGGACAGTTGCGTCTGCCAGCCATCATGAACGCGACGCAACCCTTGCATCTGACCGCCAAGACCATCGAACTGAATGTTCTGCCGCGCCCTGTCGGCACGACC
>CAIXAA010000054.1 GCA_903917305.1 uncultured Myxococcales bacterium
CATCGAGAGCCTGCTGGGTGCTGGCTTGGCCGACCTCCGATGCCAGGTCATCGAGGCCGACTCCCTCGCGGACCTCGGCAGGTTCGTCGGCGGCACCAGCCCGGCACCGCGCGGCAGGCAAGCTTGCGCTGCGCCCGCCTGCCTGTCCACCGCGTTTCCGCAGCCTTCACGCGCACCAGCCCCTTCGCGCCGTCCGGCGTCCGGGCGGTGCAAAGGGGCTGGTCCGGCGCGGACTCGGCCTACTTGCCGCCCAGTTTCTTGAACTGCTGCAGGCCGTCCGCCGTCAGCGGGTAGTCCGGGCCGAGCTTGCTGTGGCAGCTCTTGCAGCTCAGCGACGCGTCCGCCTTCTTGGCTTCCGCGGTCCATGCCTTCCACGCCTTCTTGGCCTCTTCCTGGCCCGCCTTGCCGCAGGCGTCCTGCGTCAGCTTGGTCTCGAACTTCGTGCGGACGCACGGGATGTTGGTGTCTTGCGCGATGACGGTCGTCGACACGAGCGCAAAGCCCGCGGCGCACGCCAGGGCAATCTTCATCCACGTGGAATTCAGGTACTTCATGGGACGGACTCCTACCGGGCCTGGTCGGCAATTGTTGTCGTTGAACCTTTGGATGCCCGGTGCGCGCAGCGTACGCCCGCGCTGGCGGCCGGCCAAGCTACGGGCTGGCGCGGCGCGCGGTCGGGCGGTGCTCGACGACCTGCGCCGAAGGAACTGCGCGAGTCAAATACGCAATCAAAACAATAAGAACGGCCTCAGGACACGCTGGGGGCGATCGGTGCTGCGCGCCAGCCGGCGCCGCGCCTGCAACGCCATGGCGACAGGCCAGAATCGCCCGCTGGCGGCGCGCGCTCGCGGTCATCGGCGGCCAGTGCGCGGGCCTACCAGTCGGTCTCGCGGTAATCCTTCAAGAACTTGCCCCAGACGTGCTCCCCCGTGAGGAAGCCCGCCAGGATCGGGTCGACGATGCGCGCCGCCCCATCGACGATGTCCAGCGGCGGATGGAAATGCTGCTCCACCGATTTGTGCGCCGCGATGTGCGCCGGGTCCTCGTCGTTGATCCACCCGGTATCGACGCTGTTCATGTGGATGCCGTCGGCGAAGTAATCTGCCGCGGAAGTCCGCGTCATCATGTTCAAAGCCGCCTTGGCCATGTTCGTGTGCGGGTGCCGCGTGGTCTTCAAGCGCCGGTAGAATTGCCCCTCCATCGCGGAGACATTGACGATGTGCTTGTCGCGCTCCGGCGTCGCCAGCAGCAATGGCTTGAGCCGCGCATTGAGCACGAAAGGCGCAACCGCATTGATCAATTGCGTCTCCAGCAGCTCCACCGACGACACCTCCGCCAGCTGCAGCCGCCACGAATTGCGGTCGCGCAGGTCCACCTGCTGCAGGTCCTGATCGAGCTTGCCTTGCGGAAACAAGTGGTGTTGCGGCGCGTTCTCGCCAGCGAGCAGCGCCGTCTGCGACAGGTGCGCGGCGTGCGTCAGCCCGGCGCGCTCCGCCACGGCGCGCTCGCCATCGCCCGGCAGCAGGTGGTAGCCACGCAAGCCCTCGTAAGCACCCAGGAGTTTCTGCGCCTCCGGCGGCAGGTGCGCCAGCTCCGTCGACTCCAGCGCCATCATGTGCCGGTAGAACTCCGGCGGCCGCCGCACGGTCTGGCACGCGTTGTTCACAATGAAATCCAAGCGCTTGTGCGTCGCCAGCACGTGCTGGCAGAACGCCTCGACGCTCGGCGTGTGGCGCAGATCCAGGCCGAAGATGTGCAGGCGGTGCCCCCACTCGGCAAAATCCGCCTCGCCCGCGTAGCGCAGCGCCGAATCGCGCGGAAAGCGCGTCGTCACGAGCAGTTCCGCCCCGGCGCGCAGCAGCTTGATGCCGGCCTGGTAGCCGATCTTCACGCGCCCGCCGGTCAGGAGCGCGACCCGCCCGCGCAAGTCCGCGGTCTCCGTACGCTTCTTGAAGTTGAAGTCGGCGCACGGCGGGCAGAGCTGATCGTAGAACGTATGAATTTGCGAATACTTCTGCTTGCAGACGTAGCAGTGCTGCAGGTCGCGCGTCTCCGCCTTCTCGTCGTCCTCGATCGCGTCGGGCAGGACGTTGTCGGGCGCGAAAACGTTGGGCGTGATGAACACCGGCTTGGCGCGCAGGTGGCGGATCCCAGTCTCGGCGCGCAGTTGCTGGTCGCCCTGCACGCGCTCCGTCTTGCGCAAGCGGCCGCGGTTCTTGGCCTCGACGCGGCGCTGGTCGAGATCCGGGCAGAAGACGTCGCCGGCGGCGTTGGTCAGGCGCGCCCGCTCCTGCGGCGACAGATCGCGCAGCAGATCGCGGTTCTTCGCGACCGCTTCGAGCAGTTCGGTGGCAGCGCGCAGCTGTTCGGCCATGGTCGCGGGATCGGGTGCGGGCATCGGCGTCCGGGTGCGCAGGGGCGGCTGCGCGGGGGCGCGAGGATACGGGTTTCGCGGCGGCGGCGGAAGCGGCACGTGTCGGCGCGTCCGTCTTTCGCGCCAAGGCGTTGCACTCGTTCGCCGCGCGGATGGCCGGATTGATTCCGATTGTTGCGATTTCCAGCTTGGCGCTGCCCAGCACTGGCCCTGCGGCGCGGGCGGTCGTATCGTGGCGTCAGGATCGGACCGCCCGGCGTCCATCCTCGTTCCCAAGAAACACAGAGGAGGCCCGAAGATGCGCGAAGCTTTCGCAATTGCAGTTCTCTTGCTCGGCTGCAGCAGCAGCACCACCACCACGACGGCCGGCCAGGACGCCGCCGCGACCGATGTGGCGACCGGCATCAGCGCCGACCAGGCGTGCTCGGACGCTGCCACCGCCAGCTGCAAGAAGCTGGACGCCTGCCGCGTGAACGGCGTGGCGATCCGTTTCGGCAGCATGGACACGTGCGTGGCGCGCACCAAGGCGAACTGCCTGTCCGGCATGGGCGCGGCGGACACCGGGCGCACGCCCGCCAACGAGGAGGCATGCGCGGTCGCCTACGCCAGTGCAACCTGCACGGAGTACTGGGAGAACACCATCGCCGCCTGCCAGGCGCCGGTCGGAAAGCGCGCGGCGGGCGCACCTTGCACCTACTCTGGCCAATGCCAGTCTGCGTTCTGTTCGATGGCCACCGGCGCTCCTTGCGGCACCTGCGCAGCCCAGCCCACGGCCGGCCAATCGTGCGCCACGACGCAGTGCGGCTCCGGCCAGGTCTGCGTCAAATCCACTTCCTTGTGCCAGCCTTACGGCGCAGCGGGCGCAGCGTGCGACAGCAGCAGCGATTGCCAGTACGGGATGGCGTGCGTCGCCCCGGCCAGCGGCGCGGGTACCTGCCAGGCAGCCGGCCAGGTGATCAACCTCGCGTGCGACCGCAGCGCCGGCCCGATCTGCGACCCGTTGCTCGGCCTGTATTGCAGCTTCGAGCCCAAGGCGACCGCCGGCAAGTGCATCGCGGAGCTGACGACAACCTCGGGCTTCTGCGGCTTTACGGCCGGCACCGCGACGACCGGCTCGACGTACACCGTCTGCACCGGCGCTTCGCAGTGCACCATGGCCGCGGGCGCCAACACGGGCACCTGCGTGCCGAACGCGCTCGAGGGCAAGGCTTGCGACACGACCAACGGCCCGGCCTGCCTCGCGCCGGCGCGCTGCGTGACGCCGACGGGCGCGACCGCGGGGACCTGCCAACTGCCTGATCCGACGAAGTGCTGATCGTCAGCGCGGCGGGCACCTTGCCGCGGACAAGCGCGATGTGAAGCGCGGCACCGTGCCGCAGCTTGGGCAGGGCCGGTCACGGGCGCGCTTGCGGTCCGCTGCCCGAGCAAGCCGTCAAGGCGCCCGATCCTCGGCCGGGTACGGCCCCGCCACCGCCATCGCGAAGGCGCGCGCTCCCGCCTTGGCCGGCAGCACGATGCGCGTGCCCGCGGCGTTCAAGACCGGCACCAGCGTCTCGCCATCGAGCGTGCAGGCGTAGCCCACCTTTTGGACCCACGCCGGCAGCAGGATCTCCGTGGCGCCCTTGCCCGCGTCCTGCCAGGTCAGCGCGAATTGCCCGCTGGCGCGATCCCAGGAAAACGCCTTGGGTTCCCCGCCGATGGCCACCGGCGCCGGGCGCAGGAAGGACGCCGCGTGCCGGTTCCACTTGCCGCTCGGCGCGTCGATCAAGCCAAAACCGCTGGTGCCCCTCGAGTAGATCCACAGGAACGACCCGGCCATCTGCGCGTCGAGCTGCCGGTAGAGTTCGTCCAGGTACGCGCCCAGGTTCGGCGTCTCCTGCGCACCACCCATTTCGCCAAATGCCCACGGCGACTGCAGGTTCTGCGCCACGCCCGCGGCGCCATCCGCGGCGTTCTGCACCTGATCGGCATCGCCGTCCCAAGCCTGCGACAGCTCGATGCTCAGGTTGTAATAATGCGGCGTAAAGACGCCGGGAAAGCCCGCGAGCGGCACCTGGAAGGAGCTTTGCAGCGACAGCCCGAACGTCGGCGCCGGCTCGAAGAACAGCAGCCTGTCCGGCAGGACCGGCCCGACCACGGACCAGAAGCGCTCGTAGAACGGCTGCAAATCGACGCGGTCGAAGTCCAGCGTCGGCGTCAGCCCCGGCATCGGCTCGTTGATCGGATCAAAGCCCAGCACTTCATCGACATCGGTCACCGCCCGCGCCAGCTCGCGCGCCGCTTGCGCCAGGTGCAGCTGCAACTCCGGCGTCTTCCACAGGTGCTCGAAGCACGCCTTGACCGGCGCCGAGAAGTAGTTGTTGAAGTACGGTTGAATCGGTTGATAGGCCGCGTAGTTGGCCGCATCGCAGCTCCACGCGGGCGCGCCGTGCGAGCCGAATCCG
>CAIXAA010000055.1 GCA_903917305.1 uncultured Myxococcales bacterium
CCGCTCCAGGACCTTGGTTCCACCTACAAGTAGCGCGACGGATTGAGACATCAGGGCTCCGGCTTGGCTTGCTGCATGTTCGCAAGTCAGGCGATCTCACGCCAGAATGGTCGCGCGGTCAAGACCTTGGCGGCAACGGTCCAGCAAGACAGGGGTCGGCTCTTGACAATGAAAGTCACTTTCACTATCAATCGACCCCGAGGGCGACTGCCGGACGGTCCTTGCCCTTCGCAGGAGCTCCCCGTCATGTCGCCCAAAATCCGCTTCCTGGTTCTCGGGTTCATGACCGCGATGCTGCTCCCGCGGCCAGGCCTGGCCGTCGATCGCTTCGAGATCCAGGTCTACGACAGCGACGTGGCGGAGCCGGGGCAGTTCGGCGTGGAGCTGCACACGAACTACACGCTGGACGGCAAGCGCAAAGGCGATTACGCCGGGCAGATCGCGCCGCACCACGCCGGACACATCACGCTGGAGCCGGCGCTCGGGCTGACCGAGTTCCTGGAGCTGGGCGGCTACGTGCAGATGCTCGTCGCGCCGGACGTCGGGGCGCGCTACGGCGGCGTCAAGCTGCGCGCCAAGTTCGTCGTGCCCGAGCGACTGCAACTGCCCGTCCATCTTGGCCTCAACGTCGAAGTCGGGCTCGTGCCGCACAGCATGGAGCAGAGCGGCTGGGCCAACGAGTTCCGCCCGATCCTCGCGTGGACCGACGGCGTGTGGTTTGCCGGCGTCAACCCGATCTTCGGCTACGCCTTGACCGGCAAGGACGCGTTTCGGCCGGAGTTCGAGCCGTGCGGCAAGCTCGCCTGGAACACGCAGAAAGGCTTCGCGATCGGCGCGGAGTACTACAGCGGCCTGGGCCTGCTGTCCGAAGGCCTCGCGACCTTGAAGGACCAGGAGCACATCGTCTTTGCCACCGTCGACCTCGCCGCCGCCAAGGACGGCACGCGCGACACCGGCTGGGAGTTCAACTTCGGCGTCGGGCGCGGCCTGACCAGCGGCTCGTCGGCGACCTGGGAGGTCAAGAGCATCGTCGGCCGCGGCTTCTAGCGCTTGCTGGCGATTCCCCCATTTCGCGGGTACATTCTGCGGCGACAGCGCAGCAGCGCCACGACGAACCGGGGGGGAAGGATGCGGAAGTTCATTCAGTTCACGCTTTTGTGCGGGCTGGCCACGGCCGTGGCGTGCAGCAGTTCGACCAAGACCACGGCCGCCAAGACCGATGTGGTCGCGGATGTCGCCACATCCGATGCCGGCGGCGATGCAGCCGCGCCCGACGTCGCGCAGACCGACGCGCCGCCTGCCGATGCACCGGCCGACGTGACGGCGCCCGACTTCGGCAGCCCGGACTGCGACCCGCTGATGCCCGCCGCGTGCGCGATGCCGTGGCCGTCGAACCTCTACCTGAAGGCCGATGCGACGCGCAAGACCGGGTATACGCTGACGTTTGGCCCGAAGAGCCTGCCGATCAACATCGCCGATCAGCCCATCGATCCGGCGCCGTACAAGCGCCTGGATGGCTACGGCCTGGGCTCGCCGCTGCTGGTGCTGTTCCCCAACCTCGACGTGAAGGGCATGGCTTCGGAGGGCGACATCGCGCCGTCCATCGACCCGGCGGCGGCGATCGTCTGGCTCGAAGTCGATGACAAGGGCAAAGTGCTTCGTCATGTCCCGTACTTCACGGAGTTGGACGCCAACGAGACCGATCCGGCGAAGAGGACGCTGTTCGTGCGGCCGGCGGTGATCCTCAAGGAGGCGACGCGCTACGTCATCGGCATGCGCGGCCTCAAGGATACGACTGGCAAGGCTTTTGCCCGCAGCCCGGCCTTCGATCTGCTGGCGACCGGCAAGACCGCGGGCACGGTGCTGGCGCCGCGGCAGGCGCGCTTTGACGAGCTGCTGGGCATCTTGGACGGCGAAGGCGTGAAGAAGGCCGATCTCACGCTGGCTTGGGACTTCGTGACCGGCAGCATGGATGGCCTCACCGGCACGCTGCGCGACCTGCGCGACAAGGCGGACCTGGTGGTGGGCGACAAGGGACCGGAGCTGACCATCAAGCAGGTGACGCAGTTCACCGAGGCCGAAAACGTTGACATTGCTTACGAAGTGACCGGCACCTTCCACGTGCCGCACTACCTCGACCCGCACGACCTGGGCGACGGCGTGACGGCGTGGCGCTTCCACTACGGCCCGGACGGCAAGGTCGCGCAAAACGGCTGGCGCGACGCGATCTTCCTGGTGCGCATTCCGCGCGCGGCCTTGAATGGCGACGCGATGGGCCTGGTCGAATACGGCCACGGCCTGACCGGCTCGGAGAACGAGGTGCGCGGCGGCTGGGCCGGCAAGGTCGCCAACACCTACGGCCTGATCTACTTCTCGTGCCGCATGATCGGCATGGCCGACGAGGACACGGCGTCGATCTTCAAGTTCATCAACAACATGACGGAGTTCCCGCTCATGCCCGAGCGCCTGCACCAGGGCATGATCGAGCACCTCATGCTGGCGCGCGCCATGCGCGAGCGCTTCGCGGACCTGCCGGAGATCGCGAAGTTGGGCATCAAGGTCGACAAAAAGCAACTGTTCTACGAGGGTTGCTCGCAGGGCGGCATCTACGGCGGCGTGCTGCTGGCGCTGTCCAAGGACATGCCGCGCGCGCAGCTCGGCGAGCCGGGGCAGAACTACTCGACGCTGCTGCACCGCTCGGTGGACTTCGAGGACTTCAACTCCTACATCCGCGGCGTGTATCCGGCGCCGATCGACCAGGACATCCTGCTCTCGACCATCCAGCTGCTGTGGGACACGGTGGATCCGGTCAGCTACCTGCGCCACATCAAAGCGGAACCGTTCCCGGGCAACACGGCGCACGAGGTGCTGATGGCGGTGGCCAAGGGCGACTACCAGGTCTCGCCGATGACCGACGAGATCACGCTGCGCAGCGACGTCGGCATCCAGCTGATGAAGAACTACGGGCGACCCGTGTGGAATGTGACGGAGCAGGCGTATCCTTTGGTCGGCTCCGGGCTCGTGAGCTGGGACTTCGGCAATCCTTGGGCGCCTTATGGCAACAAGCCGCCGGAAGATCTCAAGAAGGATCCGCACGATCTGCCGCGCAAGGATGACATGCACAACAAGCAGATGGTGCACTTCCTGCGCACCGGCGAGATCATCGACGTGTGCGGCGGCGACGGCTGCACGCCGAACTAGCGCCGGAGCCGGAACCGGAACCCGAGCCGGAACCGGAACCGGAGCCGGAGCCGGAACCGGAGCCGGAGCCGGAACCGGAACCCGAACCGGAACCGGCACACGGGAAACCCGAGTTGTTTCATTGACTCATGGGGCGCAACCTTGACCTGAGTGCGCCTTCCCTCTACCGTGGCAGAACGCCACACATCCGCCCGCGCCAGTGCCCGGGCAACCCAGGAGTGCTTGATGAATCGCCTGTTTCCGATGTGGGCCCTTGTCGCCGTGACCATGTCCGCCTGTGGTGGCGCCGCCGCCCAAGCCAAGTCCGAGCCGTGCTGCGACGACAAGCCCGCCGCCGCAGCCGCGCCCGTTGCCGGCCTGCCCGCGGAGGCCGTGTGCCCCGTCAGCGGCGAGAAGTTCGCCCCCGATGCGAACACCAAGACTGCGCAGTACAAGGGAAAGACCGTCTACTTCTGCTGCCCGGGCTGCGACACCAAGTTCGCCGCCGATCCGACGAAGTACGAGAAGAACATCCAGTAGCGGGCGCCTTTCGCCTGCCGCGGACCATGCCAGGGAGGTTGCTGTGAGCCAGTCTGCGCGAGTGCGGGCCGTTGGACCGGTCGTGGCGGTGCTTTGTCTGGCCCTGCCGGTGTTGGCGGCCAGCAAGGGAGCCGCGAAGGCTGCGGCGCCCAAGCCCGCGGAGGTCACGACACCGGCTGCGGTTCCGCCGCCGGTTCCGCCCGTGGCGGCTCCCAAGGATGCCGTCGCGGTGATGCAGCCGACCGAGGGCAACCACGCCAAGGGTGTCGTGCGCCTGCACCTGGACGGCGACAAGTTGCTGGTCGTGGCCGACCTCGAAGGACTGAACCCCGGGCAAAAGCACGGGTTTCATATCCACGAGTTCGGCGACTGCTCCAAGCCCGACGGCTCCGGCGCGGGCGGCCACTTCAACCCTGGTGGCCACCAGCACGGCTTGCCTGACCACATCGAGCGCCACGCCGGCGACCTCGGCAACGTGACGGCGGACGCCAAGGGCGCCGCGCACTACGAGATCGCCGTCAGCGGCGTGGCGCTGAGCGGCAAGGACGCCATCCTCGGCCGCGGCCTCATCGTGCACGCCAAGACCGACGACGGCGGCCAGCCGACCGGCAACGCCGGCGGGCGCATCGCGTGCGGCACGATCGGGCTGGCGCTCAGCAAATAGCCAGCATCGTTGCAACTTCCCGCGTCCCGAGGCACGCTCGGCGGCATGACGGGTTGGCCCACGCAGCGCGAGTTCCTGGTGGATCTGTGGCGGCGCCACGGCGCGCTCGGCCTGGGTGGGCGCCTGCTCGCCCTGCCGGCCCGGCGCTGGCTGGGCGCGGAGTTCACCGTCGCGCTGGAGGGTGAGGTCGGAGCGCTGCGGCGCAACCTCGTGAAACTGCAGCCGCTGCCCGCGGATGTGGCGCTGCGCTGCCTGCCGGCGGCCGGCCGGCGCGCGGAGCTGTGGCAGCGGCTGCGCCAGCTCAACCCCCACGTCCAGGATCTCGACAAGCGCGCCGTGGACCGCGTGGTCGTGGCCGAGCGTGGTGAAAGCTTGCTTGGCTATTGGTGTTTTCGCGACATCGGCACCTCCTTGCAGGACGAGGGCTTGTATGTCGCGCGCAGCGAGCGAGGCCGGGCCCTGGCCGCGCACCTGCTCGCCGGCGCCATCGCGGACCTGCCCGCGGACGCGCGCGTGGCGGCGCGGACCACGTGGTTCAACCGCGCCGGCCGGCATGCCTTGCGCCGTGCGGGCTTGCGCGTCGTGGGCCTGTGGCTGCTGCTGGCGGCGCTGGCGCTGGCGTGCGGCTCGCCGCTGGCGCCCAAGGCCCCGACGCCGCACCCGCAAGGGCTCACGCAGGCGATCCCCGATCCGCACGGCAAGATCGCCCTGTTGCCCAGTCCGCTGCAGGAACAAGGTTTTATCGATGGCCTGGCGGTCCTGGGCGATTGCGACGGCGATGGGCGCCTCGATGTCTTCAGCACGGCGCACGGCAAGCTGCTCCAGCAGGATGCGCAAGGCCATTTCGCGCTGCTGCGCACGTTCGAGCCGCACGCGGCGACCGGGCAGGACGCGCTGGCGCCGGCCCTGGGCTCCTGGCACAACATTCCCAACGGCGCGTTCGCGGATCTGGACGGCGACGGCAACCTGGACCTGATCGTCGCGGGAACCGACATGGATTTGTACGCGGGCAAGGGCAGTTGCACCTTCGGCGACGCGCAGCCGCTGCCCAAGCCGTGCGCGCTGGGCACGCCGGCGTACGTCGACGCCCTCGACCTGGATCAGGATGGCCTGCTGGACCTGGTGATCGGCTGCGACGGAGCGCCCGACCCGCCCTATCGCCTGCTGCTGGCGCGCGGCGATGGGACGTTCGAGGCGCAGGTGCCGACCGCGGCGCCGTTCATCCACAAAACCATTGGCTTGCCCGTCTTCGCCGCGCATTTCGACGACGTCGACGGCGACGGCATCCTCGACGGCTTCTTCCTGGTCGACAACAACATGGGCTGGTTCAGCTGGGGCGTGGTCAACGCGAATTCAGCAACTGATTTGCCGATCTTCCACCGACAGGATGACCTGGCGCACGACGTGTCGGACAAGGACGGCATGGCCTTGTCCACCCTCGACATCGACCGCGACGGCCGCGCCGACTACTTCTTGCCCGGCACGGACTTCGGCGACATCGTGCTGTGGAACAGGGCGCCAAGAGAGCTGTACAATATTGCGGATTTCGCTCAACTCGGCGCGCATCCGAAGCACACGTCGTGGACGTCCTTTGCCCTCGATGCCGACTTCGATGGGTGGAGCGACCTGCTCGTGCTCAGCGTCATCAGCCCCGATGCAGTGGCCAATGGCGGCGACCAGAGGGCGCGGCCCAGCCTGCACATGAACCGCCACGACGGCACGTTCGTCGACGTCGGCGCCACGCTGATCGATGCCAACGCGAGCTTCTTCGCGCTCAACATGGCCTGCGGCGACCAAGCGGTTCGGCCCCAAGCGCCAGTGCGGAATGTTCGAGTATTTGATAATCGGGCCGCCAATCTTGAGA
>CAIXAA010000056.1 GCA_903917305.1 uncultured Myxococcales bacterium
CCGCGGCGCGATCTACTGGGCGGCCACCGACACCTGGGGGCCAATGAACATGAACGGCCAGCAGCCTTGGATCAACGGGATTCGCAACATCTGGACCGGTGGACTCGCTGCCATTGGGCCGTTCTTCGCGGGGCTCGGAGCGTATCCCGCCGGATTCGGCTTTGGCGAATGGTCGTGGCCCATCTTCTTCGACCCACATCGGAACGTGTGGATCTATCCACCGCCCTGGGGCGGGCCCGATGACGGCCGTGCGGGTCAGGCGCTGGTCGCGACTGACACTGAACTGTTCGTGCTGGGCGGAACCGACGGCGATGTCGCCTTCAACACCGGCGTCCGCCTGCCGCTGCCTGCCACTGCAACCGGCAAGTAGCGCGGCCGCGCCGGCGCGCTAAATATCCGTGGTATAATCAAACCTGAAGTGCAGCATCACAAACACCTGCCCCACATGCCAGATCGACTTGTCGTCAAACCCGCCCAGCTCGAAGATGTCCCCACCGACCTTCTGCGGCACGTAGAACTGCGACATCCAGCCCATGCTCACCAGGAACGTGTCGCTCACCGGAATCTCCCAGTGCAGCGTCACGTCGATGCCGGGGCGCAGCAGGTGCGTGGACGCGAACAAATCCGAGTGGATGAACGTGTACGTGAAGATGAGCCCGATGCTCAGGTCGAGGTTCGTCTGCCGGCGCGCGAGCGGAAAGTCGATGTCCAGCGGCCGCCACGTCGCGCCGTACATGCCCGTGTGCGACACCTTCGGCGAAATCGTGATGGAGTCCGGCAGCAGGATGGTCGGGCGGTAGCGGTACTCGTCCCAGCTCAGCGCCATCGCCTGGTATTCTTTGGGCACGCGGTTGATGTGCGCCGCGATGAGGTCGTGGTCGAGGATGGCGGCGAGCGAGAACTTGACGCCGGAGTAGGCGATCTGGTCGCGGCTCAGCTCCCCGGTGAACCAGTTCAGCGCGGGGCCGATGCCGAGGTCGACGGGCGCGGTGATCTCCTCGGCGCTGGCGAGGGCGGGCAGGAGGAGGAGGGCGGCGAGGACGGGCAGGGCGATGCGCATGGTGAAGCTCCTAAGGGAGCGCGAGCATAGCGCAGCACGGCCGTCACAGATAAGCCCCCGTCACATACTGCCGCACCATCCGCTGCGTGTTGAAGAAGCTCGCGTTGATGGCAATCGAGTGCCGCATCACGTCCAGCCAGCACTCCGGCGCGCCGCGGTATGCGGGCAGGATCTTCTGCTCGAGCTTGTCGTACAGCTCCGCCGCTTCCAGGTCGTCGTTGCCCGACTCCAGCGCGTCCGTGCCGATCGACCAGCCGGTGATGCCTTCGATGTGGCCCTCCAGCCACCAGCCGTCGAGCACGGACAGGCTCGGGACGCCGTTGTGCGCCGCCTTCATGCCCGAAGTGCCCGAAGCTTCCATCGGTTTGCGCGGCGTGTTCAGCCACAGATCGACGCCGCCGGTCATCAGGCGCGCCGCCGCCATGTCGTAGTCGGCCAGGTACACGATGCTCACGTCCGGTGCCAGCAGCCGCGCCATGGCAAAGACATGCTCGATCAGCTGCTTGCCCGGCTCGTCGGCCGGATGCGCCTTGCCGCCGAAGATGAGCTGCAGGCCGCCGACCGACTTCGCGATGGCCCGCAGCCGCTCCGGGTCGCGAAACACGAGGTCCATGCGCTTGTAGCCGGTCGCCCGGCGCGCAAAGCCAATCGTGAACAGCCAGCTGGAGAAGTGAATCCCCGTCTGCTGTTGCACCCACTTGAGCAGCGCGGACTTGGCCTCCGCGTGCGCCTTGCCGATCTCGGCGCCATCCAAGCCCATGGCATAGCGCAGCGACATCGAGTCCGTGCGCCAACCCGGGATGTGGCGGTCATACAGCGCGCGAAAGGCATCGCAGGTCCAGGTCACGCTGTGCACGCCGTTGGTGATGGATTCAATCGGGTATCCGGGGAATTGCGTGTGGGCGAACTCGCTGTGCCGCTTGGCGACGCCGTTGACGTAGTGGCTCATCGCCAGGGCCATGCGCGTGGTGCTCAGCGCGTCGTCGCCGCCCAGCATCCGTACGAGATCCATGGGAAATGCCGGCTCCAGCAGCGACGCCGCCAGCCCCAGGTCGAAGCGGTCATACGCCGCCGCGACCGGCGTGTGCGTGGTGAAGACGCAGGCGTGGCGCACGGCATCGAAATCCCAGGAACCGCGCGCGATTTGCGTCTCGCGCAGCAGCTCCAGCACCAGCAGCGCGGCGTGGCCCTCGTTCATGTGGTAGCGCTCCGGCCGGTAGCCGAGCTGGCGCAGCATCCGCACGCCACCGACGCCGAGCACGATCTCCTGCGACAGCCGCACGAGGTCGCCATCCGCGTAAAGGCCTTGAGACAGCGCGCGATCTTCCGGCGCATTGCCTTCGATGTCGCAGTCGAGCAGCAGCACCGGCACGCCGACGCCACCGTGGCTCTGCACGTCGTAACGCCACGCGCCGACACGCACTTCGCGCTGCCCCAGGTTGACGCCCACGGTGTCCGGCAGCCGCTGCAGGTGCTCCTCCGGCTTCCAGGTCATCGGCAGTTCGGTCTGGCGGCCGTTCGCGTCGAGCACCTGGTGGAAGTAGCCTTGGC
>CAIXAA010000057.1 GCA_903917305.1 uncultured Myxococcales bacterium
CGTCACCGCCAGCGCCGCGTCCTGCCCGAAGCGCCCGCTCAGGTAGCCGCTCAGCGCCAGCACGCCTTTGGCGTGGGTCGGGTCCGACAGGCGCACGTCGCGCTCGATGCTGCGCACCCGCCCGCGGCCCGCGCCCACCGTCGCCGTGACGCGCATCGGACGGCCGAACACCAGGTCACCCAGGACGACCACGCCGAGCGCGTTGACCTGACCGGTCTCCAGGCCCTGCGTCTGCACGACCAACGTGCCGTCCATGGCCAGGTCGCGCAGCCGCTCCTCCAAGAGGTCGGAACGGTGCCGCTTTTCGCTCACCGCCCTCTCGATGTCGTCCACCTGCACCAGCGCGTGCTCGGCGCGCACCGCCCAGAAGCTCGCCTCGGTCATCACGTCGGCGATCTCGCGCAGGCGCGTGGTCAGGCGCCCTTGGTGGCCGCGCAGGCGCGCGCCGTGCTCGATGAGGCGCGCCAGCGCACCGCGGTCCAGGTGGCGCAGGCCGTGGTCGCGCACCCACTTGCTGGCAAATGCCGCGTAGCCGCGCACGCCGTCGTCGTTCCACGGCATCTCCGAGGCGAAGTCGACCTTGACGCGGAACAGCTCGACGAAGTCCTCGTCCTCGGCGCACAGATCGTGCCACAGCTCGTCGGGCCCCAGCAGCACGACCTTGACGTCCAGGTGCACCGGCCGCGGGCGCAAGGTCGCCAGGACGGTGTCGCCCGGATCGCCCGGCACGCGCTCGATGAGCACCTCGCCGCTGCGCAGCGTCCGGGCCAATGCGTTCCACGCTGCCTCGTCTTCCACGAAGTCGCGGACGCGCAGGATGAGGAAACCGCCGCTCGCCCGGTGCAGCGCGCCCGCCCGGACATGGCGGAAGTCCGTCGCCAGCTCGCCGAAGCGGGGCACGTGTTCGATGTAGCCCATCAGGTTCTGGGCGGTCGGATTGGCCTCGAACACGACCGGGGCGCCTTGCGTGCCGGCGTGATCCACGAGCAGGTTCACGCGGTAGCGCACCAGCGGATCCACGTTCGCCAGCCACGGCGCAGGTACGCGGATCGGATCGTCCTCGTCCTCCAGCTCGGCGTCGGCGGGCCAGAAGTCCTCGAGGTGCGCCGGCACATCGGCCTGGGCGTCGTCCAGCCAGGCGCGCACTTCGGGCAGATCCTCGAAGCGCTGCCGCAGATCCTCGAACAGCGGCCCGACCGCGAAGCGCGCCACGGTCTCGTCCAGGACCCGCTCGCGCTCCGCCGCCTCGCGCCCCACGAGCGACAGCGAGCGCGCCGCGGAGGACGCGTAGGCTTCGACCTCGGCACGCGCGGTCTCGGTGGCCTGCCGTTCCTCGGCGCTCAGCGTGGCGAACACGGCTTCGGTCAGCGGCGCGCCGGCGTGCAGTGGCGTGACCACGATGCCGGCCTCGGTCGTCTCCACAGCGAAGTTGTGGTCCGCTGCGAATGCCCGCAGTTGCGCCAGCAGGGCGTCGCGCCGCTCCTCCTGGCCGGCCAGCGCCTCCTTGTGCCGGCGCTCGTAGTCCTCGCTGTCGAAGGCGCGCGGCAGGTCGCGCTGCGCCGCCTCGACGAACTGGTCCATGGCGCGCACCAGCTCGGCGCCGCGCCCGGGTGGCAGGCGCAGGGGCCGCGGTCGTTCGGGATTGGCGAAATCATGCACGTACACGAGGTCAGGCGGCGTGGGCCGCTCCAGCGCCACCCGGGCGAGGTGCTCGCGCACGGCGGTCTCGCGCCCCAAACCCTCGGCGCCGGCAACGAAGAGGTTGTAGCCCGGCTCCGTGACGGACACGCCGAAGTCGAGCGCCACGACCGCCCGTGGCTGGCCCAGGATCCCGCGCAGCGGCTCGATGTCCGCCGTCGAAGCCCAGGGCAAGGAGGTCGGCTCCAGCGTGCGACGAACGCGGTCGGCGGGCAGATCCAGGTCATCGTCCAGCGTGGGCATGCGCACAGTCTGCAGGTTCGGCGCGCGCGGCCGAAGCGCACGGACGCCCATGCGGGGGCGCACTGCGAAAGGGCGGCGCGCCAGTGACAACCGCCCCGCCATTGCGCGGGCGGGCGGAGGCTCGTAGGATCGGCGAATCTCCGACCTGGACGTCCACCATCCCCGGCCCGCAAAGGCCTGGAGGTTGCCATGCTGTTTCGCGATCGCACAGACGCCGGGCTCGCGCTTGCTGCCCGGCTGGTCCACTTGCGCGGCAAGAACGTCGTCGTCGTCGCCTTGCCGCGCGGCGGGTTGCCCATTGGCCGCGCCGTCGCCGATGCCCTGCGCGCGCCGCTCGACATCCGCGTCGCCCGCAAGATCGGCGCGCCCGGCAATGAGGAGTTCGCCATCGGTGCCGTCACCGCGCGCGGCCATCGCGTCCTGAACGAGGAGGCGATCGAAACCTACGGCATCTCGATGCATTACGTCGACGAGGTCACGGAGCGCCAGAAGCACGCCGCGGCGGAGCGCGAGGCCTGGATGCGCGGCGTTCGCCCGAAAGTCTCGCTGGAAGGCAAGATTGCGCTGCTGGTCGACGACGGCGTGGCGACGGGCATGACCATGCAGGCCGCGCTGCACGACG
>CAIXAA010000058.1 GCA_903917305.1 uncultured Myxococcales bacterium
CGGCCGACGATCCTGCTCCGCGGCGTGGAGTTGGCGGAGATGCAGGTGGTCGGGCAAGGCCGCGACTGGGTGCGCGGCAAGCTGGCGGAGCCGGGACGGCAGGCCGTGTGGGCGCGGGCGAACATCGCGATCTTCGGGGCGCTGGCGGTGTTCGGCGAGTTCCAGCGCGGCGATCGCGTCGATGCGGTCGTACGGCTGGAGCGCAACGCGTTCCAGGGCCGCGTGTCGCTGCAGGCGACGGTCGAAGGGCTGCGCGCGGCGGGCGGCGAGGTCGTGCTGGTGCCGGGTGGCTTTCCAGATTAGCCCGACTTGTCGATGACTTGCGAGGCGGCCATGCTCCGATCCAGCGGCATCCTGTTGGCGCTGTCCCTGGCCTGGGGCTGCTCCTCCGCAGCGGCGCCCGCGCCGACGGCGAGTGACGCCGCCCTGGTCGCCGCGCTGTGCACGTGGCAGGAACACCCGGCCAACCCGCTCATCCAGCCGCCGGACGGCGAGTTCCTGATCGGCGACCCGACGGTGCTGCGCCCGGACGAGGCGCCGGATGGGCGCTGGCACATGTTCGCCAACAGTCTCCTGGGCATCCACCAGCTGGTGTCGGACGATGGCGTGGCGTGGCAGTACCTGGAGCCAGGGCTGTTCGGGCTGGGCTACGTGCGGCCGTTCGTGCTGGTCGATCAGGGCAGTTTCCACCTGTTCTTCGAGCACTTCGACTCGGTGACGCGCTCGCACATCGAGCAGGCGACCAGCCTCGATCTCGCAACCTGGTCGACGCCGACGACCGTGCTGGAGGCGGATCTGCCGTGGGAGCAGGAGGCCCTGGCCACCGTGGGCAATCCGTTCGTCGCCAGGCAGGGCGACACCTACTGGCTGTACTACAGCGCTTCGACTGTGCATTTGGACGATGCGGGGTTCAACGAGCCGCGCTATGTCGGCCTGGCGCGGGCGTCCGCGCTGGCGGGGCCGTGGCACAAGGAGAGCCAGCCGCTGCTGCGGCCCGACGCCAAGGAGCCGTTCCGCAACCACGGCGCCGGTTCGTTCAAGCTGCTGGACGGCGACTGGGCAGGACGCCACATCGGCCTGGAGAACGGCATCTACCTGGACGCGCAGGGCCAGTCGCGCAGCGCGATCCTGGTGCTGGAGAGTCCGGATGGCCTGGCGTGGAACTCCCTGTGCCCAAAGCCGATCATCGCGCCGCATGGGGAAAGCTGGGAGAAGGCGCTGATCTATGCGTTCGACACGGCGCGCGTGGGCAAGACGCTGCGGCTCTACTTCAATGCGCGCGACGGCTGGAAGGACGGGGTCGAGCGCATCGGCCTGGCGCAGACGCAGGTGCCGTAGCCGGTGGCGTCAGCTGCGCGCCTCCGCCGGCAGCGGCTGCAGGCCAAAGCGCGCGTGCAGGAACCAGCGACCAGCGTAGATGACCGGCGTCAGACCCAAGGCAATCATGAACTTGAGGACGTAGCCGGTCGCCGCGATGCGCAGGATCGTGTCCATGCCCGGCACGCTGCCGTCGACGCCCGGGTTGCCGGCGAACAGGATCCAGGTCACCAGGAAGGAGTCGAGCGCCTGCGACAGCACCGTCGAGCCGGTCGCGCGCAGCCACACGTGGCGCCCGCGCGTGAGGCGCTTCAAGATGCCGAACACCTGGATGTCCGCGAGTTGACCGCACAAATACGCGGTGAGCGAGGCGATGTAGAGGCGGTTGGACATGCCGAAGACGCGGTCGAACATGTCCTGCGGGATCGGGCTCTCGCCGGCGACGGGCATCAGGCGCGCGGCGAGGATGAAGCAGAACGACAACGCCGCGCAGCCAAGGCCGATGTAGGTGACTTCGCGGGCGGCGCGGGGGCCGTAGTACTCGTTGATGAGGTCGGTGAGCAGGAAGGTCACGGGGAAGCTCAGCATGCCGACCGAGTGCGTGACGAAGCGGAAGCTGCCGACCTCGAACAGCGGAATGTAGAAGAATTTCGAGCCGGTGATGTCCGCCACCAGCAGCGTCGTCACGAAGATCGCGGTGAGCACGACAAGGATGCGTTGGCGCGGCGCGAGTTCCATGGTGCGAAGGTGCCATGGTTTGCGGCTTGGCGACAATCGCAAAGAGGGTTGGACGCGCGCAGCGATCTGGAACTGGCTGTTTACGAAGGGAGTTGTCGAACGCTGCCCGGGCCCGCTACGGTCAGGCTTGGGGCCGCGCAACTGCCGCTCGCGGCCGCGAACCCGGCGCCGGTGCGCGCCCCGCAGCGGCCTTTTCCGCCACGGCGGTGCCCCTTTTCCGTGGCGCCGGTGCGCCCGCTGCGGTATACGCCCTCGAACGCGCCGCGCGGGCCTTCCCGGGTCGGACAGCGCGGCGTCGCTCCCCCTCTGGTCCTGCTCCACGTTTGCGCCCACCTGCCTCTTCTTCGTTCGCACCTGCGAGGGTCTCCCACCATGCGCCACGCCTCCGTCGTTCGCCTTGTCGCCTGTGTCGGGCTGCTGGCCCTGGTTTCCTTGCCCGGCTGCAATGCCGCGACGGGGCAAGCCGATGCCGGCGAGGACATCGCATTCGCGCCGGACGGCAGCACGGACCGCGCCCCGGAGGACGCCAGCGCGGGCGCCGACGCCGACGCGGGTCCCGCGCAACCGGACGCTGCGCAGGTCGAAGTCGGCGCCGATGCCGCCGCCCCGGACGATGCGGCGCCACCGGATGACACGGCAGCGCCGGACGACACGGCGGCTGCGGACGACACAGCGGCTCCGGACGATACGACGGCTCCAGACGACACGGCGGCTGCGGACGACACGGCTGGTCCCGACGCTGCCGACACCGCGGAGGACACCGCGCCGGACGTGGGGCCCGTCGGCTGCGTGCCGGCCGACTGCGCCGATGGCGATCCGTGCACGGACGACCTGTGCGAAGCCGGCGAATGCCTCCACCCGCCGGGCGCTGCGGTGGCGTGCAATGACGGCAACGCCTGCACCACGGACGACACCTGCGATGGCGGCACCTGCATCGGCGCGCCGCTCGGCGACTGCGACGATGGCAATGGCTGCACCACGGACAGCTGCGATGCCAGCAGCGGCTGCGTCCACGAGAACACCACCGCGCCGTGCGACGACGGCAACGCGTGCACGCAAGGCGATGCCTGCAAGGACGGCGCCTGCAAGCCCGCCACCGCGACCACCTGCCCGGCCGCCGGGGCCTGCCAGGAGGCCGGCGTCTGCGACCCGGGCAGCGGCGCGTGCAGCGAGGGCGCGGCGAAGGCGGACGGCGCCAGCTGCGAGGACGGCGATGCGTGCACGACCGGCGACGCGTGCCAGAACGGCTTTTGCGAAGGCGCTGCCAAGGTTTGCGACGACGGTCAGGACTGCACGACGGACGGCTGCGACGCCGTGAAGGGGTGCGTCTTCGAGGCGGTCGCTGGCGGCACGGCGTGCAATGACGGCAACGCGTGCACCGTCGGGGACGAATGCCAGGACGGGGCGTGCGTCGGTTCGGCCGAGAACTGCGATGACGGGGAGGTCTGCACGGCCGATTCGTGCGTCAAGGCCGATGGTTGCGTGCATGTCGCGTTGGGCGCGGCGGTCACCTGCACGGACGACGACGCGTGCACGGCCGGCGACGCCTGCAACGACGGCAGCTGCCAGCCGGGCAAGGCAACCCCGTGCAGCGACGGCAACGTCTGCACCGACGACACGTGCCAGGCGGCCGACGGCTGTCATTTCGTCAACAACACAGCCACTTGCGACGACGGCAACGCTTGCACGGCGGGCGAAGCGTGCCTCGGCGGAGCCTGCACCTCGCCGTCGACCAGCTGCGACGACGGCAATGCGTGCACGGCGGATGCTTGCGACAAGGTGCTCGGCTGCCAGCACACGCCCAGCGACGGCAGTTGCGACGACGGCAATGCGTGCACCGTGAGCGATGCCTGCCAGGGTGGCGCGTGCCAGGGCACAGCCAAGGTGTGCGACGACAAGAACCCTTGCACCAGCGATACTTGCACGGGCGGCAGCTGCAGCTTCACCAACAACACCGCGGTCTGCGACGACGGCAACGCCTGCACCGTGAGCGACGCGTGCAAGGGCGGCGCCTGCACGGGCA
>CAIXAA010000059.1 GCA_903917305.1 uncultured Myxococcales bacterium
ACGCTTCGACTTCGCGATCACGCTGATTGCCTTTGACTTTTTCGATCCGCATGAAGTGGGCCCCGCCGCCGTTTTCTCCCAGACCCTCTTCCCTGGCTCCCCCTGCCGCACCTGTAACCACGGGTCAAGCTGCCGCGCTGAACTCGGCGCACGCGCGCCTGCGGCTCGCGTTGCCTCAGACAGGACGCGCGGCGATCGCCTCTGGTTACCGCTCGCCTTCGGCTGCGCGTGCAGGCTCGCCTTCGGCTGCGGGTGCAGGCTCGCCTTCGGCTGCGCGGGACGGCACGCTTCGCTGCCGTCCCGGTTGCCCCGATCTGCAGGACCTACTTCTCGGCAGCCGCTTCCGCCGTCGCCGCCTTGGCCTTCCCATTGCTCGCCACCCGGCGTGGGAAGTAGCTGCTCACCCGGCGCGCATCGCGCGGGAAGCGGTCGATGAGCCGGCCGCGCAGCTTGCGCACGCTGGTATGCCAGCCGTCGGCCACCTTCTTCTCGGCGGCCAGCGCCTGCGCGAGCTGCTCGTCCATCGCCGCCTCGACCTTCACCGCCGCGCTCCAGCCGTCGATCGCGTCGGCGAGCTCCTTGGCGGCCGCCTGCAACTCCTTGGGCGTCGCCTTGTCCAGGGCCGCCTTCTTGAGCTTCTCGAACGTCGCCGCACGCTGACCCGCGACCACGCCACCGAGCGCCGTCGGCGACTTCGGCAGCAGGCGCAGGTAGCCATCGGCCTTGCGCGACAGAAAGTGACCGAACGCCTTGGTTCCGAACGCAACAATGGCGCGGCGCACCGCCCCCAACCAGAACGTCGCGTCCGCGCCGGCTTCGATGGCGTTGGTGTCATGCTCCGTGCGCACCACCATGGTTGCACGCAGGTCTCTCTGGCTGTGCGCCAGGACGTCGGCGAGGTCGCGGGTCTCCGGATCGGCCTTCACAAGGGCTTGAATGTAGATGCCATCGCGAACGAGGGCACCGGAAGTCGCGTTGATGGCGGGCATTCCCATGGTCTTTTTGTCCTTCGGCCGAGCTTGGCCGGTGCCGCGATGATAAAAAGACAAAGGCATCTGTCAAGAACCCGCAACTTGGCCCTGGTTCGGTGCAGCTGAGCACGCGTTTGCACGTCTCGCGGCCCATGCAGCGTGTCCATGCGCACGCTCCGCGACACACCGCGGTCGGTGATCAGCAATGCTGATCAAGCGTGACGTAGGCGCGCGGTGGCTGCTTACGGGCCTGGATCGCGAATGTCGCGGTCGCCGGTCCAGCCTGGGCATCACCAGACGGCTCCGGTTCGCTCCTTGCTGGCGGCGCCGGGCAGGCGTACGGTCCAGCTGCGCGCCGCTTGACCTTTCGGACAAGACACGGCAACGGTCCGTCCTGGGCTGGGCAGGAGTGGCGCATGGCGAACCAGGGCAAGCGGCGGTGGTGGTGCGCGGCGGCACTGGTGGGCGTTGTCGCGGCGTGCACGGCGCCGGTGGCTGCGCACAAGGCTGGGCCGGCCGACGTCGTTGACGTACAGCCCGAGATCGCCGCCGATGTCGCCGTGGCTGCGGATGCGGTGACGACGGTGGATGCCAGCGCCGACGCTGCCTTGGCCGACAGCGGCTCGGACGCTGATGCCACCGGCCAAGGCGCCAAGGACGCGGCGGCCCCGATCGTGCTGATCGCCGACCTGCCGGAGTGCGTGTCTTGCACCTGGAAGCCGCTGCCGGAGATGAGCAAGCCGCGGTATCGCTTCAATGGCGCCTGGCTGGCGGGGCAGTTCTACGTCTGGGGTGGAATCACCGGAATACAAGGAACACCGGCGGACGTCGAGGCGTCGGCGGAACGCTACGACCCGCAGACCAACACCTGGACGATGCTGCCACCATCGATGCTGGCGCCAGGTGGCGACAACGCTCGGCTCGCGACCGATGGCAAGCGGCTCTATGTGTACCGGGGCACAGGGCCGGTGCCGGCTGCCGCCTTTGACCCACAGACCGCGACCTGGACGGCACTCCCCGCCGAAGGATCGCCCGGCATTCGTGATACGCCGTTTGTCGCCTGGACGGGCGCCAACCTCCTGGTCTGGGGTGGGGTTGTGCCGACGCCTGCGCTTCCCGGGGCAACCTACGATCCGGCAGCCGATGTCTGGTTGCCGATACCGGACGCTCCGGCCAAGCAGGATGTCGCGGCGTGCAGCGCTTGGACCGGGTCGCAGGTACTGATCGCCGGCCTGAAGTCCGCGCCGAAGCTCGGATTACGCTACACGCCTGCGGCGCAACTCTGGCAGACCTTCACCGCCGAACCACCGCTGATGCCGGGCTACGTACCGGCCCCGTTCGACGCACCTTTCGCGTGGCACGGATGTGTTGCAGCGGCCGATGGATTCTTCGCTGTGGGCCAGAACTTCAGCGGCGAAATGTACGGTCCGGCATCAAGGCTTGTCCACTTCGATGCCGACAAGCTGAACTACACCGACCTGGTCATGCCCGTCATTGCAAAGGACCAGGGACTACAGCCCATTTCCATGCACCTGATCGGCGAATGGCTGCTTGTCGTGCTGATACCTGTCGAAGAGACCTGGGCTGGCGTGGCCTACCACATCACGGACGGCACATGGTGGCGCTTGCCGCATCCAAAGTTCGGCACGAGCCGGGGCGAGTACGCGTCCGCGGTCGGCGACGGCCGCCTCTACATCGCCGGCGGCAGTGGCGCGATCGCCGAACCGCTCCAGCAAGGCTTGGTTTGGAAAGACGGCTACGTCCTCGACGGACCGTGGACCACTAGTGCCGGCAAGCCATGAAGCCAAGGTCCTGCGGGCAGCGAAAGCAAGCGCAACCGCACCAGCAGCCGCGGGTTACGATGGCGGAGCGCGAAGGCCGCAGGCCGAAGCGCGACCGCGTACAGCCGCGCAGCGCGCAGCGGACGTGCCGACAGGCACGGACCGCGCCGCGGCTGTGCCAGGCAAACCCGCTCCCCAGGTATCACTTGAGGGAGTTCAAGGAGAGAGTCCAGAGAGAACCACCAAGAGGGACCCCTCCCTCTTGGTGGTTCTCTTTGGAGCACCCGGCGTGGTCACCCCCCGATCTTGCACGCAACCCCCGCACATCGTAGCGTGCACCCCTCGGCCCCCGCGCCCACGCGGCGCGCGCCCGGCACCTTCCGACCGTCATCCCAGGGACCCGCCCATGCCGCCTCACACCCAGCCCGCCGCCTTCACCGCCGTGTTCATCGAGGACGACGAGCGCCTCGCCCGGCTCACCAAGGTCTACCTGCAGTCGCACGGCGTGCTGGTCGTGCACACGCCCGATGGCACCTCCGGGCTGCAGGCCGTTCGCACGCGGCGGCCCGATGTCGTGCTGCTGGATCTGATGCTGCCGGGCATGGACGGCCTCGAGACCTGCCGCCAGATCCGCGGCTTCTCGGACGTGCCGATCGTCATGCTCACCGCGCGCGACGCCGAAGTGGACCGCGTCGTCGGCCTGGAGTCCGGCGCGGATGACTACGTGACCAAGCCGTTCTCCTCGCCGGAGCTGCTCGCGCGGCTGCGTGCCCAGGTGCGTCGCGCTCGTGGCATGACCGGGCCGGGGCTGGCGGCGCCGCTGCGCGTCGGGCGGCTGACCGTGCACCCGTCCTCGCACTCCGCCACGCTGGACGGCGAGCGCCTGAACCTGACGACCTTCGAGTTCGCGCTGTTGCGTGTGCTGGCGGAGCGGCCGGGCCGCGTCCTGGGCCGCGAGCAGTTGCTCGATCTGGTGCGCGGCAACGCCGACGAGGCGTTCGATCGCAGCATCGACGTCCACGTCTCGCGCCTGCGGCAGAAGCTGGGCGACGACGCGCGCGATCCGCGGCTGCTCAAGACGGTGCGCGGTGTCGGCTATGTGCTGATGCAGGAAGAGCCATGATTCGCCTGTGCGGCATTCCGGAGCGGCTGGCCCTGGTCGGCATCCTGCAGATCGCCGGCGTCGGTGCCGGGCTGTACCTCGTGCACGAGGCCAGCGAGCCGCGCCGTCACGCGATCTCGCAGCTGCCGGCGCTGATGCTGGCGGAGACGGCGGGCGATTCCTGGGACGATCGCAAGGAGCTGGAGGCGCGGCTGATCGGCAAGGCCCGGCTGCTGCACGCGAAGATCGCCGTGCGCGACGCGCTGGACCGGCCGATGATGGTGATGGGCACGGTGCCTGCCGACGGGCGTCCGATCGTGAGGGTCGCGGACGTGACGCGCGAAGGGCGCTTCCTGGGCCGCATCGAGCTGTCGATGGCGGCGCCGCGCTCCCTCCCGTCGCCGGTGACGTGGATCGGCGCGGCGGCGGTGGCGCTGGGCGTGGTCGGGCTGGGGACGCTGCTGCTGTCGCGCCTCGTGGTCAAGCCGCTGGACAAGTTGGCTGGTGCGGCGCGGCGCTTCGGCGGCGGCGACATGACGGCGCGCAGCGGCCTCACGAGCAACGACGAGATCGGCGAGCTGGCGCTGGCGTTCGACGCGATGGCGGGCCGCGTGCAAGGGCTGATGCGGTCGCAGGCGGAGCTGGTCGCGGGCGTCTCGCACGAGCTGCGCACGCCCATGGCGCGCATCCGCGTGGCGCTCGATCTGGCGCAGGAGGGCGCGATGCTGGAGCACGACGTCCTGGGCGAGGTCAGCACGGACCTGCAGGAGCTGGAGCGGCTGGTCGAGGAGATGCTGCTGGTCGCCCGTCTGCGCCTGACGGATCAACGTGCGGTCGACCCCCTGACAAACGTGCCGCGGGTGGCATTGGATCTGCGGGATGTGGCGACGGCCGCCGCGGAAAGGTTCCGTGCGCGCCACCAGGACGTGCCACTCGTGGTCGAGATTCCCAGCGATCCCGTGTGTCTGCAAGGGGCTGCCATGCTGTTGCGCCGCGCGCTCGACAACCTGCTCGACAACGCCGCCCGCCACGCGGGTGGGGCGGAGGTCGTGCTGCGCTGCTCGGTCGCGGACGCAAGCGCGTGCGTCGAAGTGCACGACC
>CAIXAA010000060.1 GCA_903917305.1 uncultured Myxococcales bacterium
CCGCCGTCATCATTTATTTCATTAAAAAAAGCCATCGCTCCTTTAATATAGTTTGCGCCTAGATAACCGGTCGGCCCGGTTAAGGCAGCCGAAGATCCTAACAATATTTCATTATTGCTAATTCCACGATTAAAATATGGGGTATTCGTAGCATTGTTCCTGCTAAAGAAGCTGCTGCAGCCGCAGAGAAGCAAGGCTGCCAGTATCAACAAGTAGCGCATGGCAAACCTCCCTAGAACCGCACCGTGTAGGCGATCTGGTGCATCCAGCCCGCGAGCGTGAAGGAACCCATGTCCAGGCTCTGCTGCGGCATCGACGGCTGCAGGTCGCGGTTGCCGGTCAACACGACATCACGCGCAAAAGCATGGGCATAGCCGAACTCGTAGGTCAGGCCGAACGTGAACTTCGCGCCGGGACGCCGCGAGAACATCTTGGGCGGCAGCAGGAGGTCGAACCCGAGCGCGCCGTAGATCTGCGGCGTCCAACCGGAATCGCTGAAGCGTCCGGCGTCGCCGACCTCGATGGCCTCGCGCACCGCGCCCGAGCCCGCGCGCACGAACGGCCGAAACCAGGTCGTGACCGGCGGCATCCAGCGTGCGCCCAGAGAAAGCCAATGCGTATCGAGCTGATGCATCGCAGATCCGGCGAACACCGCCGTCTGCTGCCCGCTGCTCGTCCATTGCCCCTCGACGAACACGTGGTGCGTCACTTCCAGCCCGGCGCGCAGGAAGAAGCCGCCCATCGTGCGGTCCGGCCCCAGCTGCGAGCCGCTGATCTTGCTCGGCACCAGCAGCGAAGCGCCGATGTCGAGGGCGATCTCGCGCCAGCGACCCGTCGGCGGCGCGGCAGCTTCGGTCGCCGCATCTGGCAAATCCTCGTCGATGTCGAGCGCATGGGCGGGCAGGGCGAACAGGGTCAGGAGCAGGGCGCACAAGGCGCCGAAGTGCGTCTTCATTGCACACCTCCGTAGATGCCGGAAAGTGTGAAGCCTTCCAGGAAGTTGGCCTTGCTCGCATCGAGGGTGCCGTCCGGGAAGGTCGCGAGCCACCAGCCGCCGAGCCCTTGGCCGCTGATGGCGATGCCGCTGGTGCCGAAGGTGTGCAGGCCGGCGCCGCTCTCGGCCATCGTCAGGCTGCTGCCGTGCAAGTCGCTGAGACTGATGCGCGAGATGCGGCTCTGCCCGTTGGTGGAGCCCAGCAGGTACGCATTGCCGGCCACGACGCGCAGATCCACCACCTGCCCGGTGCCCTTGAAGGACGTCAGCTGCGTCGTGCCCGCGTCGTAGATCGACAAGCCCGCCGTCGCCGAATCGTGCAGCAGCAACAGCCTGGCACCCGCCGGGACGATGCCGCGGATGGGCTGCTCGGTCGTCACGAGGCTCAGCGCCTTGCCCTTCTTCTTGGCCAGCTGGTCCAAGTCCGCGATCGACAAGCTGGAGTAGCCGGGCGCCCAGATCGCCGCCCAGTTGTGCGTGCCATCCGTGAACGGCAGGATCTTCGCTGGCGCGATATCGAGCGCGACCGTGAAGCCCGTGCCCGTCGTCGGGTCGAGCAGCGCGACGTCGTGCGAGCCGGCATTGGCGGTCAGGACGCGCAGCCCGCCGGATTTCTGTTCGTAGACATGGAGATCGACCGGAGCCGTGCCGGCGGCGATCTGGTCGATGCTCACGTCGATCTGGTCGGTCGACAGGCCGATGCGCAGGTGGAGCACATCCCCGGTGCCTTGCGCGACGACGTAGAGGTCGATGCCGTTGGGCTGCACGCGCGCCACGCTCGCCCGCGGCGTCACGTCGGTGGTCGCAGCGCTGGCGGTCAGTTGCACCACGGCGGTGCGCACGCCGGTCGGGCCGAAGTCCGCCAGACCCATCATGGACGGCGCATCCACCCAGACGAGGCGGTGCTGGCCACCCGGAAGGTCCACCGGCGGGCTGACATGCGCCGCCAGCGCTTGCCGCGCCAGACCCGTGATCGTCGCGGCGCGCGGCGGCGCCAGACCTTGCGCGTCCAGCAGCGCCACCTCGGCTGGATTCACCAGCGCATCCGCGGAGGCCTGCGGCGTGTGCCAGGCGACCGCGTAGGCGCCGTCGTCCGAGAGCTGCAGACCCGAGAACGGCGACCCGAGCGGCTGGCTGCGCACCCAAGTCGGCGTCGCAACGCTGACTTTTCGCGCCGGCGTGTCCAGCCACAGCAGCCGCGCGCCATCGGCCGTCCGCACCTGCTGCGTCGGCTGCCCGGCGAAGGCGAGGTGGCTCAGGGTCGGCGCGTGGCCGGTGCTGCCCACCACGTCGATGCGTTCGCGTGTGGTATCAAGCAGGAGCAGCGAGCCCCCCACCTCCACCGGCGCGCGCACCTGCAGCGGCTGATCCAGCTTCGGATCGCGATCGGCGCACGCGGGCAGCAGGAGCCCGGTGGCGAACAGGAGACGTAGATAGACGTTCACGGCGAGCCCTCCTTGAAACAGGAACGGAACCCGATGGGTTTTGCGGGGTTTTGATTGTGCTAGGGACGGAGGATCGGGGGACGCGGAACCGAGGCAACCATCCGCCGGCAAGCCTAGCGGTTGCCCGGCAGGCAGCGCAAGTGCGGCCAATTTGGTCCGGTTTCCGAGCACAACCGCGGCAGCGCAGCGCCACGGCAGCTTGGCTGGCCCTTCTCGCGCGGCCCCGAATGCGCGATAAGCAACAGCACCGGCGCGGCCCGTACCCCAAGCGCCAAGGGAGGCACGACGTGATCCTGCTCAACCCCAAGCACCACAACCGGCCCTACCGCGATGAGAAGTCCCGCGAAATCATGCAGAAGACGATCGCGTTCTTCGAGCAGCGCGGCAAGGCCGCCATCAAGCACGACGACCACGAGCGCCTCTGGTACGCGGACTTCCTGGCCTTCATCGCCAAGGAAGGCATCTTCGCGACGCTGCTGACACCGACGCAGTATGGGGGCGCCGAGACGCGTTGGGACACGTGGCGCAACTGCGAGTTCAATGAGATCCTCGGCTTCTACGGCCTGCAGTATTGGTACACCTGGCAGGTCACCATCCTGGGCTTGGGGCCGCTGTGGATGAGCCCGAACGAGCCCATCAAGCACAAGACCGCGAAGCTCTTGAAGGAAGGCGGGATCTTCGCCTTTGGCCTCTCGGAGAAGGAGCATGGCGCGGACCTCTACTCCAGCGAGATGACCCTGCACCCGCAGCCGGATGGCACGTTCCTGGCGCGCGGCCGCAAGTACTACATCGGCAATGCGAACAAGGCGGCGCTGGTCTCGACGTTCGGCAAGGTGGCGGGCACCAAGGACTATGTGTTCTTCGCGGTGGAGCCGACGCACGAGAAGTACGAGCTGGTCAAGAATGTCGTGAATTCGCAGAACTACGTTGCGGAGTATGCGCTGCACGATTACCCCATCACCGATGCGGAGATCCTGTCGCGCGGCCAGGCGGCCTGGGACTCCTCGCTGAACACCGTGAATGTCGGCAAGTACAACCTGGGTTGGGCGTCCATCGGCATCTGCACCCACGCGCTGTACGAGACCATCAACCACGCGGCATCGCGGCGCCTGTTCGATCACTACGTCACGGATTTCACGCACATCCAGCAGATGATGACGGACGCCTACGCGCGCCTCGTGGCGATGAAGCTGTTTGCGCTGCGGGCGGCGGACTACTTCCGCTCGGCGTCCAGCGAGGATCGCCGCTACCTGCTCTACAACCCCATGGTCAAGATGAAGGTGACGACCCAGGGCGAGGAGGTCATCAACCTCCTGTGGGACGTGATCGCCGCGAAAGGCTTCGAGAAGGACATGATCTTCGAGATGGCCGCCCGCGACATCCGCGCGCTGCCCAAGCTGGAAGGCACCGTGCACGTCAACATGGCGCTGATCATCAAGTTCATGGCGAACTACTTCTTCAAGCCTGCGAAGTTCGAGGAGATTCCTCAGCGCGACGACACGGTCGACGACACGTTCCTGTTCGCGCAGGGGCCGACCAAGGGCCTGTCGAAGATCCGCTTTCACGACTACAACCTGGCATACCGCAGCGTCGACTTGCCGAACGTGAAGGTTTTCCGCCATCAGATCGCGGGCTTGAAGCGTCTGCTGCTGCTCGCCAAGCCCGACAAGGCGCAGACGGAGGACTTCGACTTCCTGCTCATCCTCGGCGAGCTGTTCACGCTGGTCGCCTACGGCCAGTTGATCATTGAAAACGCCAAGATCTACGCGGTCGGCGATGACCTGCTCGACCAGATCTTCGAGTTCATGGTGCGCGACATGGCGAAGTTCGCGCTGCAGTTGTACTCGAAGACGAGCAGCACGAAGGTGCAGCAGCTGCTGTGCATGGCGATGGTGCGCAAGCCGGCGGCGAACCCAGCGCGGATGCAGCGGATTTGGAAGGACCAGGTGTTGTCGCTGAAGGGCGCGTACGAGATGAACCCGTAGCATGCGCAGTTGGCTCAAGATCGCAGCGATGATCGGCACTTTGCTGGTCGCGGCGCCGACCTTCGCCGCCTTGCCGCCAGTGCAGCCGATGGGGCTGCGGCCGACCAGCAACGGCTTTTCGGTGCTGGTGGCGGACGAAGGGCAAGGCAAGCTCAGCCAGTTCTGGCCGCACCTCTACGCGAACCGGACAGCGGGCGAGACCACGCCAAACCTGTTGTTTGACGCGTACTTCGGACTCAAGGTCGCGGGCGGTACGGCCAAGTGGGGCAAGGATCTGCCGCATCCGCAGCCGTTCGCCGCCTGTCAGGCGGGCAAGCCGTGTGCGGCAAACGATAGCCAGTTCGGCTACTTGGATGCGACCGGCATCGTGCACGACCTCAAAGTCCTGGACGGCGTGACGATCGACACGATCGCCTTTGCTCCCAATGGCTTGCCGCTGCCGGCCGGCGTGATCCTGGCGCGGCTGACGAACCCGGGCGCGACGGCGGTGACCGTGGATGTGGCGCTGCTGCTGAACTTCCACCTCGGTGCCGGCGCGCCGGATCCGACGGCGGACGGCGAGACGCTGCAGCTGCAAGGGCAGAAGATCCTGTCGGAAACTGGCGCTTCGGCCTGGCAGGCCGCCTACATCCCCTTGGACGGCGCGAACTCTGGCACGGCGGGGCCGGCGACGCCGGACGTGCTGGAGACGACCAATCCTTACGCGAAGTTCGTGCAGAGTGGCCTGAGCGGCTGGCAGTCGGCGCCGAGCCAGGGCAGCGACCGCGTGGCTGGAATGGGCTGGAAACAGTGGACGTTGCAGCCGGGCGAGACGCGGACGCTCGGCGCGCTGGTGCTCGCGGTACCCAAAGGCGCGCTGGACGCGGCGCTGCTGGTCACGGACGTCTGGCTGCAAGGGCGCTTGCCGGAAAAGGTGCTCGACGATGAGCAGGCGCAGTGGCAGGAGTGGCACCAGCTCGACGTGATTCCGAAGGGTTTGAACGCAGAGGAGCAGCTGCTGCTGCGCCGCGCCCTGACCGTGCTGCGCATGGCGCAGGTGCGGGAGCCGGATCCGCCGCAGCCCAAGCCTGGAGATGCGCGGCCTTTTGGTCAGATCGTCGCCGCGCTGCCGCCCGGTGTCTGGCACATCGCGTGGGTGCGCGACCAGGCGTATGCGGCGGTGGCGCTGGCGACGGGAGGGCACCCGGCGGAGGCGCGCGATGCCATCGATTTCGTGCGCCATGGGCAGACAGGCGGCTACGCGAGCTACTTCGGCGGCGCGTATCTGCCTTCGCCGGTTCGCTATTTCGGCAGCGGCCTGGAGGAGTCGGACAGCAACGCGGACGGCCCGAACATCGAGTTCGACGGCTTGGGGCTGTGTCTCTGGCAGGCGGCGCGCTACCTGCAAGCGTCGGGCGACAAGGCGTGGCTGGCGCAGGCTTGGCCGGAGCTGCGCGACAAGGCTGCGATCGTGCTGCAGAAGCTCATCGATGACCAAGGGCTGGTGGCGAAGGACTCGAGCATCTGGGAGGTGCACTGGAACGGAAAGCAGAAGCATTTCACGTACACCAGCGTGCTCGGCGTGCGCGGGCTGTGCGCGGCGGCGGGGATGGCGGCGCAGGTGGGCGACACGACGTTGGCGACATCGCTGCGCAAGTCCGCGAAAGACCTGCGTGATACCATCGTGGCGCAGCTGGTGGGCGCCGACCAGGTCCTGCGCGGCAACCTGGAGGAAGCGCCGGCGCAGGCGATGGACGCGGCGGCGGTGGAAGCCTTCCTGGACGGCCAGATCGACGTGACGAGCCCGATGGCGCTGGCGACCCTGCAAGCGTGGCAGAAGGCGCTGGCGGCGGGCGGCGGTCCGGGCTTTTTCCGCAATGATGACGGGGGCGAGTACGACAGCGCCGAGTGGCTGTTCATCGACCTGCGCATCTGGCGCCTGACGCAGCGCATGGTGGCGGCAGGGCTCAAGGTCGATGCGCTGGAACAGGCGCTGCACGCTCGGGTTTTGGACACGGCGCGCGCCGGCGGTGGGCTCCTGCCGGAACTGCTGGCGACGCAAGGCACAGGCGCGGGTCAGTTCGCGGGCGCGATTCCGATGGTCGGCTTTGGCGCGGGCGCGCTGGTGCTGGCGCTGGCGGATGCTTCGCAAGACGATGATTTGGCGAGCTGTCTGGTCGATGCCGTGAAGCCCGGCGAGGATGCCGGCGCGGCGGATGCTGGCGCTGACGCTGGTGCCGATGTCCTGGCCGATGCAGGTGCGGACGCTGGTACGGATCAGGAGATCGCCGGCCAAGATGCCGTCGATGCTCAGGATGTGGCCGTTGCCGACGTTGGCGCCTTGCCCGACGTCGTGGCGGTCGTCGACGTGGCTGCCGCCCCGGATGCAGCGGCGAAGGCGGACCTCTCGGTGGCCGCGCCCGACGTCCAGGCTTCGGCGTCGGGTTCCTCAGGCAGCGCAAGCAGTTGCCAGGCCTCGCGTGCCGCCGGGTCGGGCCTTGGCTGGATGGCGTTGCTGGCGCTTGGGCTGCTGGCGCGGCGGCGCTACTTCAGGACGCATTGACCGGACTTGCAGATGAGGTTGTCGCCGCAGAAGCCGCCGTCATTGCCAGGCTTGCACGTGCACGGGCAGCCGTCGACCCCGTAGGCGGCGGTGCACACCTGACACGGGTCGGTAGGGTGGCACTTCGTGTCGCAGTCGTTTTCGCAGACGGTGACTTCTCCCACCCATGTTTTGCAGAACTGTGGACCGATCGGCCAGCCGTTGGGAGTGTCCGAACACATGCCGACGAAGCATCCGGAGTTCCCGCACTTCTGCCCGCTGATGAAGTGGTAGCAATCGAAGGATGGCTCCCACGCGGAGCCATTCCAGTTGCCCTGGCTGCATCCGGCACCCCAGCCGGGACAGCAAAGGTCGGTCGTGCATGGCGTGCCGTCGTCACAAGCGGAGTCATTCTGCTTCGGTAGAATGGCGTGGCCAGCCATGCACACCGCTCCCGGATAGCACTTGAGCGGAATCTTCATCGGTGCGCCGTCCGGGACCGGCACGATGTCGATGCCGCCCTTGCCGTTGCAAGTGCAGGACGTGACGCACAACTTCTGCGAATCTGAAAAGGAGCACGCCTTGCCCAGCGACGCGGGCGTCAGGCAGTGCCCGGTCGCGTCGCAAGTGCCCATGCCGCAAGCACCCATGCACGGGTCGCCGGCCTTGCATGGTGTTTGGCAGGTGCCGTCGCCAAGACACGTGCCGTCGGAGCCGCTCAGCGGCATCTTGCACGCCTTGCCCGGCTGAATCGTGAGCGTGCACATGCCCTTGCCGTCGCAGGCGCCCGTCGAGCAGGCATCGCCCGTGGGGCACGGGGCGCCGACATTGATCGCGGTCTTGCAGGTGCCGTCGCTGGCGCAGGTGCCTGATTTGCAAGGATTCAAGTCGACAGAGCACGCGCCGCCGGGAGCGCCGATCGCCTGGCAACTGCCGTCGGACTGGCATTTCATGACGTGGCAGGCGTCAGGCGCGGGTCCGCAGCTGGCTCCGACCGCGACCGGCGCGGCACAAGTCCCTAAGTTTGTGCATTTCCCGCCAGGGTGACACGGATCGCCCGTGTCGCAGCCCTTGCCTACCTCGAAGACGGCCTCGCATGTCCCGAACGCAGAGCACTGGCCGCTGGTCGCGCACGGGTTGTTGCCGTCCGGGCTGCACGACGTTCCAACCATGGGTTTGGCCAGACAAAATCCAGTGGCGTCGCAGGTGCCGTCGCCCATGCAAGGGCTGCTCGTCGCGATTGGGAGGGAGCACGCCTGACCGACCAGCGCCTTGGGCTGGCAGGATCCGGCCATGCATTGGCCCTGGAGACATGGGTTGTCGTAGTACGTCACGCCTGGGATCATGTAGTCGACCTTGCATGGCGATCCGTCCGCAGG
>CAIXAA010000061.1 GCA_903917305.1 uncultured Myxococcales bacterium
CCCTAGTCGCCTGCGGCGACCGGAGCCCGCTGCGCGGTCTCCGCCCATTCGGGTGACGGTCCCTTTCGCACCTGGCGTCAGACGCGCCCCATGCCCCAATACTCGAAGCCCGCCTTGCGCATCGCCGCCGGCTCCCACGCGTTGCGGCCGTCGTAGACCAGCCGGCACTTCGTCGCCGCGGCGAGGGTCTCCGGCGCAAGCGCGCGAAATTCGGACCATTCCGTCACCAGCAGGATCGCGTCCGCGTCGGCGACCGCCTCCTGCCACGTGTCCGCGTAGGTGACCGCGTCCTGCATCTCGATCTGCGCCGTGTGCTTGGCCACCGGGTCGTACGCGATCACCGAGGCGCCCGCCGCGCGCAGCATCCGCACCAGCACGATCGACGGCGCCTCGCGCATGTCGTCCGTGTCCGGCTTGAACGCCAGGCCCAGCAGCGCCACCGTGCGGCCCTTGAGGTCCTCGCCCCACTTGGCGAGCAACTTGCGGGCCAGCGCGCTCTTTTGCTGATCGTTGACCGACTCGACGGCGTTGAGGATCTCCATCGGGTGGCCATTGGCGCGGCCGGTCATGACCAACGCCTTGACATCCTTCGGGAAGCACGAGCCGCCATAGCCGATGCCCGCTTGCAGGAACGGCATGCCGATGCGCGAGTCCGAGCCGATGCCGCGCCGCACCTCGGAGATGTCTGCGCCGACCTGCTCGCACAAGTTCGAGACTTCATTGATGAACGAGATGCGCGTCGCCAGCATGGCGTTCGCCGCGTACTTGGTCATCTCGGCCGAGCGCACCGAGAAGAACAGCACCTGACTGGGATCCTTGACAAAAGGCGCGTAGAGGGCGGCCATGACGACGCGCGCCTTCTCGGATTCGGTGCCGACCACGACGCGGTCCGGGTGGAAGAAGTCGTCGAGCGCCGCGCCTTCCTTGAGGAACTCCGGGTTCGAGACCACGTCGAACGGCACCTTGGTCCGCTCCTGCAGGATGGCGCGCACCTTGTCGCAAGTGCCGATCGGCACGGTCGATTTCACGACGACCACGGTGTACTGGCGGATCTGGTCGGCGATCGAGGCGGCCACCTTCAAGACGTGGCGCAGGTCCGCGGAGCCATCCTCTTGCGGCGGCGTGCCGACGGCGATGAAGACCGCGGCGGCGTCGTTGACCGCGCTCGGCAGGTCCGTGGTGAACGACAGCCGACCCGCGGCGACGTTGTCGAGCACCACGGCGTCCAAGCCGGGCTCGTAGATCGGGATCTCGCCGCGGTGCAGGCGGTCGACCTTCTCCTTGTCGATGTCGACGCACGTGACGCGGTTGCCGCCATGGGCGAAACAGGCGCCAGCGACGAGACCTACGTAACCAGTTCCAATGACAGCGACATTCATGGGGACCTCAAGCGATGGTGCGGGCAGTGGAACAGGCGCGGCCGGAAAAACAGCGGCGAGATCGTGCCTCCGAAGCGCGATCGCGTCAACCGCAGTGGACACTTGCGCACCACCGGCCTAACGTCGCGACCGTGATGGCAGAAGCCCGACAGCATCCCGAACAGCCCGCGATCCTGCCGCCATGGCCCGTTGCCCTGACGCTGGCCGTGGTGCACGCGGCGACCGCGCTGCTGTTCCTGCTGGATCGCGCCCCGGGCACGGCCGCGGCGCTGTTCGGCTTTCCCGTCGACGACGCCTGGATCCACCTGGTCTACGCCCGCAGTTTTGGCCAGTTGCAAGGCTTCGCCTACAATCCCGGCGTGCAGGAGGCTGGCTCCACCAGCCCGCTGTGGGCCATCCTGCTCGCGCCGCTGACGTGGCTGCTGCCGCTCGGCGTGCCGGTGCTGGTCGTCGCGGTCAAGCTGCTCGGGATCGCGCTGGCGTGGCTGGGCAGCGCGCTCGCGTGGCGCCTCGCGCTGCGCTGGACCGGCAGCCAGACCTGCGCGCTCGCCGCGGGCCTGATCCTGGCCGTCGACCCGTCGCTGACCTTTGCCAAGCTCTCGGGCATGGAGGTGCAACTGGCCGGCGTGCTTGCGCTCTGGGTTCTGCTGAGCCTCGATGCGGGTCACACGCGGCGCGCCGGCGTGGCGCTCGGCCTGCTGCCGCTGGCGCGACCGGAGCAGTTGGTGCTGTGGCTGCCCGCCGCTCTGCTGCTGGTCGTGCAACTGGTCAAGAGAAAAGCTGAACTTCGCGACTGGCTGTGGGCAGTGCTGCCCAGCGCGGCCAGCCTGGGCGCCTGGACCGCCTTCTGCCTCGCCGTCTCCGGCCGGCCGCTGCCCAACACCTTCTACGCCAAGCACGCCGTCCAGACCGGCTTTCCGCTCGCCGATCTCGGTGTCGTCTTCGGGCCTTTGGTGACGACGCTGCCGTGGTTCTTCGCCGGC
>CAIXAA010000062.1 GCA_903917305.1 uncultured Myxococcales bacterium
CTTGGCTGCCTGGGTCGCCGTCTGGGCCGGCGGCCCGCTGAAGTCGGTCACCGCGTGGCCCGACGCCGGCAGCAGATCCACGCGCGTGTGAATTCCGGCCTCCGCCGCGCACGTGCACTTGCCGTACGCGACGATGCCATGATCGCTCAACACCTTGAGACTCCACTTCATGTCGCGGTGCAAGGTCCTTGCCGCCGCCTTCCTCTTGAAGCAGGCAGAAGCTCGGCCTTGCGCCTGTGCCAGGAGCCACTGCAGGACCGCGTCGACCGGTTCGCGCAGGGATGTGGCGTCGCGGGCCGGCGGCTCGCTGAAGTCGGTCACCACGTGGCCCGACGCCGGCAGCAAGTCGACGCGCGTGTGCATGCCTGCAACCCTCGGGCACAAGCACCTGGCGTGTGTGACGAGGCCTCGAGTCCGCAGCAGCGCCAGGCTCCCCTTCAGGTCGCGGTGCGTGGCGTTGGTCTCCGCACCCTTGTTGAAGCAGGCAGACGCGCGGCCTTGCGCCAGCGCCACGAGCCACCGCAGCACCGCCTCTGTCGCGGGCGCCATGCGCAGTGCGGGCAGGACGGAGGGGTCCGCGACCGGCGGCTCGCTGAAGTCGGTCACCACGTGGCCCGATGCCGGCAGCAAGTGGACGCGCGTGTGCGGTTGCGCCATCGCCGGGCACACGCACCTGGCGCGCGCAACGAGGCCGCGAGTCCGCAGCCGGTTCAGGCTCGACGTGATGCTGAGGTTCAATGTCTTTGACGCCGCGTGCACGTTCACGCAGCAGCAGGCGCGGCCTTGCGTCTGCTCCGCGAGCCACCGCAGGACCGCGTCTGCCGTCGGCTGGGAGGTCGGCTCCCGGGCCGGCGGCTCGCTGAAGTCGGTCACCACGTGGCCTGACGCCGGCAGCAAGTGGACGCGCGTGTGCTTGCCTGCCGCGGCCTGGCACCTGCACGCGCCGAATGTGACGAGATCACGAGCCTGCAAGGTCCGCAGGGCCCACGTTGCATCGCATTGCAGCGTCCTTGAAGCCGCGTGAATGTTCACGCAGCAGCCGGCGCGGCCATGCGCCTGCGCCACCAGCCACTGCAGGATCTTGGATGCCGTCAATGACGCGCGTGGCATGTCTGGATGGTCCGGCGGCGCGCTGAAGTCGGTCACGACGTGGCCCGACGCCGGCAGCAGATCCACGCGCGTGTGCTTTCCTGCCACCGCCGCGCACGAGCACTCGCCGAACGTGACTAGGCCATGAACCCGCAGCGTGTTCAAGCTCGCCTTCACATCGCAGCGCAGGGTCTTTGACGCCGCGCGCCTGCTGAAGCAGGCAAAGGCGCGGCCTTGCGCCTGCGCCACGAGCCATGGCAGGACCTTGGCGACCGCCGACGCTGCGCGAGGCTGGCCGGGCGCGATCGCTTCCTGGTCCGGCGGCTCGCTGAAGTCGGTCACCACCTGGCCCGACGCCGGCAGCAAGTGGACGCGCGTGTGCGGGCGGGCGGTCGCCGGGCACGTGCACTTGCCATGGGTGAGCAGGCCACGCTCCTTCATGAGCCGCAACCCATACATCACATCGCATTGCAGCGTCTGTGACGCCGCGCGCCTGCTGAAGCAGGCAAAGGCGCGTCCTTGCGCCAGCGCGACGATCCACGGCAGGATCGACCCGACCGCCACCGGCGCCCTGCGCGATTTGCGCCGGGGGACGGGCCTCTTGGCCGGCGCCTCGCTGTAGTCGGTCACCACGTGCCCTGACGCTGGCAGCAAGCGGACGAACGTGTGCGCGCCGGCGATCGCCGGGCACGAGCACCTGGCGAACGTGACGAAGCCGCGCGTTCGCAGCCGCTTGATGCCCTGCTTCACGCCGCGCTTCAGCGCCTTTGACGCCGCGGGCTCATCAAAGCAGCACCAGGCACGACCTTGAGCCTGCGCCGAAAGCCAGGTCAGGACCGCGTCCACTGCCCGCACGCGGCGCCGCGTGGGTCCGGCGGCGGTTTGCGCGACCGGCGGCGGCGAGGTGTCCGTCACGACGTGACCCGACGCCGGCAGCAGGTGGACGCGCGAGTGCAGGCCGCGGACGGCCCGGCACCTGCATTTGCGGTACGCGACGAAGCCGCGGGCCTCCAAGGCCTGCAAGCCATACGTCGCATCGCACTGCAACTTCGCGGACGCCGAACGCACATTGCAGCAGGCAAAGGCACGGCCTTGCACCTGCGCCAAGAGCCACTGCAGGACCTTGTCTGGGGTCGAGCCTGCCGCACGCGGGCTCTGGGCCGGCGGCTCGCTGAAGTCGGTCACCACGTGGCCTGATGGCGGCAGCAAGTGGACGCGCGTGTGCCTGCGTGCCACCGCCGGGCAGGAGCACGGGCCGAACGTGACGAGGCCACGGCCTCGCAACTGCTGGAGGACCGCCTTCACGTCGCCGTGCAACGTCTGTGACGCCGCGCGCGCGTTGACGCAGCACGAGGCGCGGCCTTGGGTCTGTGCCGCGAGCCACTGCAGGACCGTGTCGCTCGTCTGCTGCAGGCCCGGCTCGGGGTTCGTGGTGGTTTGGGTACCTGCCTGGTTCGCTGCCGAGGCGTCCTCGTGGCCGCCGCGCAGTCGAAAGACACCTGCAGGGCCGCCTCTACCGCGAGGCGGGGGAGCGGGACGCGGCGGCCGGGGCTGACGGTGGACGGAGATGCGCAGGTGCGCGCCGGCGTGCGCATTGCATTGGCAGGATTCGGCGTGCACGTGCCCGATGTGTGCGAGGACGCGGAGGGCCGCGCGCAGGGCGTTCGGGGACGCCCCCGCGATGGCGGCGAGCGCGTCTGGACGTGCACAGTACGTCTGCGGCGGCGGGCAGCGGTGCAACAAAAGGTCCAGGATTCGTTGGTCGAACGGTTGCAGCTTCATCGGCAAGTTCAGCGGGTTCGTGGGTCGGCAGGTCGGAGCGCGGCACGGCGGATGGCCGTGGCGACATTTTGCCGCAGGTCGGGTTGGGTTGCCAAGATGGGCGATACGTCGTGGTGGAGGAGGTTGCGGCCTGACGCCGTCTGCTGGGGCATGGCGGGACGCCGCTGGATGCGCAGACCATTCGGATCAGCTTGAACGCCGCGATGTTCTGGGTCCTGGCCTCTTCGGTCATGCCGCCGCAATGCCCCCGTCGCGCGCTGCCGGCGGCGGCGTTGCTGCCGAATGCGCGGGTGCGCGAGGTGGACCGGGCGCTGCGCAAGGCGCCGGTGGCGTTGGACTGGCTGGAGCGGGAGTGGGTTGGGCCGGCGATGCGGTAACCAGCTCAGGCTCACGGACCGGCAATCAGCGTGACCGGCGCGCCATAGGGCGCTGCGGGGTCGTTGCTCATCACCAGGATCGTGCCTTGCTTCTTCGCGTTGTCTTTCGGCGCGAACGTCACCTCGAATTGGATCGACTTGCCGTTCTCCAGTTCCAGCGGCGGGTCGAACACCAGCGGGCTGCCCGGGAGGTGCGACTGGCCGTCCGGACCGGTGAGCGAGAACCCCGAATCCGCGTTGAACTCCAGGCACTTGATGATCAGGAGCGCGTCGCCGACGTTCGAGACCTTGAACGGCCGGGTGCTGATGGTCGGCGGCCCGGTGTAGCCGAAGATCACCGTGGCCGGTGACAAGACCAGCTTGGGCTTGCCCTGCTTGGTCTGGAACACGACCTGAAAGTCTGCGATGTCGGGATCGTTCCGCACGTGGATGTGCAACCTTGCGACGCGATCCATGGTGTCGAAGCGCGTGTAGCGCACATGAAGCACTTCTTGGGCCACCCGGTGCTTCGCCATGTCCTCGAGGCCCGGCGGCACGACCTTGTGCCACGCCACTGCCGGGTCGTCGCACTTGTGGCCGTAGTCGTCGTAGCATTCGAATGCCTGCACGGCCGTCTCTTTGGGCGACGCGATCTCATAGTCCAGACCAATGGAATCGATCACGAGTTCAGCCGCGTAGGCCTGGGCTGCAGGGTTGCCGACGGTCAGCGTGATGTCCGCGGCAAGCCCCATCGGGATGTTGCCGGCGTCGATCTCGATCGAGGCCTGGGAAACGAGATGCTCGCCCGTCATGCCGTTGACCACCTCGATGGCCGCGTGACAGAACGGGCTGTTCCCGCCACCGACGCAGGGGTTTCCCGACGTCCCCGCACCGCTCGATGAGCCGTCCGCGCAACCAGCGAGGCCCACCGCACAGACCATCAGGATCCAGAAGGCAAACCGAGACATCGCGATCCTCCAGCTACGCAACGCCCCGACTGTGCGCGGGTTGCCGGCGACTGTCCAGACGGTTGTGCGCACGGGCGCTGGCTTGCTCCAGCTCTCCATCGAGAACAGCAACCCTCCAAGTCCAACAAGCAAGGCACGAACCGAGCGAGCACCGCGCGCCCCCTTCGCCTGCCTTGTCGGCACGCGCGGCCACGGATAAGCTCCGGAAACCATGCATCGCCGCGTGGCGACCGAGGCTCCAGCCCATGCCTGCCGCGCCTTCGCCCTGCCACCCGCGACGGCCGCGCTGGGCCGCGCGGGCCGGCCTCCTGCTCGGCACGCTGGCCTTGGCCGGCTGCGTCTACGCCCCACCGGTGCGCTCCGTGCATTACGGCGCGCCGGGCCTGATCGGCGCCAACGAGCGCGCCATCCAAGCCAGCTTCAGCCACCAGACCGACGACGGCTTGCTCAGCGGATCCCAGTTCAACCACTGGAGCGGCGGCGTGAACATCGCGTATCCGCTCGCGCAAGGCCTGCACTTCGAGGGCAGCGGCGATTTCAGCGATTCGTGGGCCGTCGCCAACGGCGGCTTGCGGTTGACGAGCAAGATCGCGGGCGTGCGCGACGCAAATGTTCGGCGCGGCGCGTACTTCGACTTGGACCTCGGCCTGGGCGGCGGCGTCGGCGGCCACCAGTACGCGGTGACCGGCAAGGGCGCGGGCTTGCAGGTCGCCGAAGTCGGCAGCCCGTGGACGCGCCCGGTGCTCGGCGTGCGCGGGGGTGCCGGCATCGGCTGGTGGATCTCGAACGAATGGGCGGTCTTCGCCCGCGGTCAGGCGCAGGACACGTGGGCTGCGGACATCGACGCCACGCGGTTCCTGACCGTCGTCGCCGGCCCGCAAGCGCGCTTTGGCGCGGTGGGCGGCTACTGCGCAATCGGCCTGTGGAAGATGTGCATGGACGGCGATTGCGGCGGCTTCGGCCACCTCGTCGAGTGCGGGCTGAGCGTCAGCCTGCCGGGGCCCGCGGTCCGCACGCCGGTCGCGGCGCCGGAGGATGGGGACGGCTGCCGGTGCAAGCCGTAGCCGCGGACCTGGACCGCCACCGCTTCAGGCCGCGGCCGCGCCACGACGAGCGGTCGAACCGGGTGCTGTCGGCGCGGAGCCTGCCGGCGCCAGTGGCGCGGGATTGGCTGGAGCAGGCTTGGGTTGCACCGATGGTCCGCTGACCCACCAGCTCTCCTTGCCTTGGCTCCGCCTGACACCGGTCTCGATGGGCGGCCTGCCGCGGTCTGGCCGATCCAGCGAACATCAGGTTCGCCCCGTTAGTCGCCCGACTGCTCCGGCACCGTGACGCCCGACATCGCGGGATCCAGCAGGCTGCCCAGGTTGTTCACGACGGCGTCGCGGGCACCAAGCTGGCCGGTCTTGTGGCCCAGGTAGTTCCACTCCAGGAACTTCACGATGGAAGAGTGCTCCATCACGACGTGCGACACGATTCCCTTGCGCGCGTAGTGCCCGAGGGCCAGCAGCGGCACGCGCGTGCCATAAGGCTGCTTGTCGACAGCGCTATCCGCGGGCGGAGCGACATGGTCGAAGTAGCCGCCGCCTTCATCCCAAGTCAGCAGGATCAGGGTATTGTCTTTGTAGCAGCTCTGCTCGATGGCCTGCAGAATCGCTTGCACGAAGTGGATGCCGTCGGTCAGCGTCGTGCCCTGGCCCGGGTGTTCCGTGCGAAAGCCCAGGCCCTTGACGAAGGCGACGTCGGGCAGGTTGCCCGCGGTCAGATCGGCGCTCAGCTTGTCGAAATCACGAACAAAACCTTCTGCGAACTGCGTGTAGTACAGAAACGGGACATCGCCCGGGTCGTACAGGCACGGGTAGAGCGGCAACGCCATCGGGCACGCGGCGGGGGCATCGGGGCACTCCTGGCCGGCCGCCGCCATCACGTCTAGCCCCTCGCCGTACCAGGCCACGGTCTTGCCGGCTTTCCTCAGCAAATCCGCAATGGTTGTCTGGCCGTCATAGGACGGCTTGGTCGGGCTCAAGGAGCAATGGCTGCCGGTCACGGGCGGATCAAAGGCATTGTCCAGAAAGACTTCCTTGGCGACGGCCAGGTACATGTCATTCGAGGTGGACTGACCGGCAATCGGCTGGAAGTACCGGTCCGCGAGCGCGCCCTGCTCGGCCATGTTCCAGTACGGCTGCACGGTGGACTTGGGTGAAATCGCGAAGTTGCGCGGATCGGAACACGCGGCGCCCTGGACGAACCTGTCCATCTTCCCGCCATTCAATTCAGCCACTTCGCAAGCAGCGTGGTGGTTCGGGTCGTAGGCGCCGTTGGCCGCGTCATCCAGCACCGTCGGCGTCGCGCCGGAAGGTTCGGTGAGGGGCGCGGCCTCGCAGCAGGCTCCTCCCGCGATGCAGGTCGGGTTGGAGCCGGGCGCGGCGGTGCACCAGCGACCGAAGTAGGAGTCGAAGGTATGGTTTTCTTGGACGATGACGACAACGTGATCAATGCCCGCGGCTTTGGCACCGACCTTCGGACAGCCATTGGCAGGCGAGGGCGTGTCGGTCGCGACGTCCGCAGCGGCGGCGTCGGCGGACGGCCTGGCGGTGGAGGTGCCGCAGGAGCAGAGCCAGGCCGCCATCGCCAGCATCGCCGCGGTGGCCACCAGGCGCCGTAGTCCATGATTTTGCATTCGTTTTGTGATGTGCACGCCAGCTCCGATCACAAAGGCCGCCCCGCTGCGGCGCATCTCGCGGCGGGAGCGGCTGGGCGCATCTACAGTAGCGTTGATGGATGGCGGCGACAAGCAAGTCCCCCGGCAGCTACGGCTGTTTCCGCAGATGGTCCGGGAGCTTCGCTGCGAGCCAGGAAGCCATGCGCTCGTGACCTCGGGCGGTGAAGTAGCCCGTGCCGACGAACCAGGGCGCCGTGCCATCCCGCGCGACGACCTCCTGGAACAGCCCGACGGCGGAGAGCACCGGCACCTGCGCCGGCGCCAACACCGCCTGCGTCCTCGCGATCAGCCAATGCTGCAGCCGCTGCCGCGCAGCGTTGCCCGCCAGCGCATCCTGGTCGGGCAGGACCACGACGACGAGCGGAATCGCTTGGGCGCGCAGGGAGTTCGCCACTTCGCCAAGGATCCTGGCAAAGTGCGCGCCGTTGCGGACATGAACGGCGTCCGGATCGTGGCGATCGACAAAGGGATACTCGGGCAGCGCCTTGAGCCAGGCCTGCACGAGGATCTGCGCGGAGCGGACATACGGCAGCGCGGCGCGCAGCGGAAACGGCGGCGGCGCCAGCAGGCGCGCGTTCAGGCGCAGGGGGGAGACCGGGCGGGGACACCGCAGCCGGGACGGCACAACGCCATACGACAGAAGAGGTTCCAGGCCGCAGAAGGCGAAGTGGCGGTCCAGCATCCACAGGTCCCGCGACAGCACGTGCAGCACGACCAGATCGACGCCCAGCCGCCGGGCCAGCGCGCCAACCAGGGCCGCGTGCAAGTCGATCCCCGTGGCGCTGGTGCCCGCATCGAAGTGGTGGACGCCGGGCATCAAGGTGTTCAGTCGCCGCGGAAAGTGCACCTGCGGGTCGCCGCCGGGCCCGGACTGGATGAGCATCGTGGAGCCGACGTGCAGCACCTTGGGCCCCGGCGCCGTAAGGTCGGCCGGATGAGCGAGCGTGAGCGCAGCCAGGCTCTCCGGCAGGAGATCCGGGTACAGCATCTGCCAGTCCATCGGATCCTGCGTCGCCCAGAAGTCGCTGGCCAGGGGCTGGGTCGTCATCCCCGGCGGCGGCACCCAGCCTGGCGTGACCAGGCGGCAGGGGAGCTCCAGCGCCAAGGCCGCGATGGGCAGCGCGATGGCCAGGGGCAGCCGCCCGATCCGCAGCCACTGCCGCGGCAGGCTGCCGAGGACGATTCCGAACGCGAACAGCAGCGCCAGCAAAAGCCAATCCCAATAGCCGAGACCGAACACCTCCGCCGGCAGGGCAAGGCCGACCAGCACCGGCGCCAGGGCAAGCAGCCCGAACGCGCGACCCGGGTGCCGCAGCCGGTGCAGTAGGGGTCGCAGCAGCCGGGCCAGCAGCAGCCCGAGCAGGACCGGCACGACCACCATGCCGACAGCGAGCGCGATGGCAGCGGAATCGCTTTGGATCAGGAGCGGTTGCGTCATGGGCGCGTCGCCAGGACGGCGCGCAGCTTGCCGCTGAGCCACTGGGCGAGGCGCTCGTGCCCTTTGGCGCGGAAGTGGCAGGAGTCGATGAACCAGCTGTCGGAGCCGTCGCGCGCCACCACGTCGGCGAACGGCTCCTGGGCGCCGAGCACCAGCACGCCGCGCGGCGCCAGGACGGCCGATGCACGCGCCACGATGCGCTGGTAGAGGGCCTGGCTCGACTTGTCGCCGTCGAGGGCGGCGCGATCCGGCAAGGCCACGACGATCAGGCGCGCTCCATGGGCGGCGACGTCATCGGCGACGGCACCGAGGATGCGCGCGAAATGCGGTTCCCTGGCGGCGAGGACGGCGTCCGCATCGTGGCGGTCCGCGAACGGATACTCTGGGAATTGCTTCATGTATGCCACGAACCCGATCTGCGCGAACCGCGAGAAGTCGACGGCGACGCGAAACGGCAGCGGCGGGGGCGATCGCAGATGGGCGATCGCGTCCTGTGGGCGCTGCGGCTGCGGGCAGCGCGTGCGCAGGCCCGTCGGCGTGTCCGCGAGCAGCGGCTGCAGCCCGCAGAACAGGTAGGCGCGGTCGATCAGCCACAGATCCGCGCCAAACACGTACAGCACGACGACGTCGGCATGGAGGCGCGGCAGCAGCGTGTGGATCAGCTGGTAGTGGAAGTCGATGCCGGTGGCAGCCACGCCGAGGTTGACCTGGTCCATCTCCGGCGTCAGGCGCGCGAGGCGCCCCGGGAAACTCTCGGTCAGCGGACGGCCCCACTCGCCAAGAACGAGCATCGAATCGCCCACATGCAACACGCGGTGGCTCGGCGGGGCGCGGCGCGGCGTGCCCGGCTGGGCCAGGGCTTGGGCCAGTTCCCGCGGGTGCTGGTCGGGAAACAGGAGCTGCCAGCGGTTGGGATCGAAGGCCGACCAGAACTCGTAGGGCGTCACCGCCGTGGTTGCGCCGGCCTGGAACACGTGGTTGCTGGGAAACAGGAGGCGCGCGCCGATCTCGAGCAGCGCCGCCGTCACGAGCACCTTGGCCAAGATGCTGACCAACAAGCGCTTTCCCGCCGAGCCCTCGGGCAGCGCCAGGCCCAGCGCCAAGCCGAGCGCGAAGAGGACGAGGCACAGGACGACGTCCCAGAAGCCGACGGCGGGCAACAGGGGCGCCAGCGGCAGCGCCAGGGCGGTGAGCAGCACCACCAAAACCACAAGAACGACACGCGATTGCACGGGCTTGCCGCGCAGGCGGCGCCCGAACAGGCCCAGCCCGAGACCGCACAGGGGCGGCGCCAGGATCATGCCAACTGCCAGGAGCCAAGGCGCTTGGAACATCCGCCTTCCTATGTCAGTCGGACAGCGCGCGGTCAAGCGCCGGATAGCCGGCGCTCAGCGCGGCCCGTAGACGAAACGGCCAAGCGGCGTCGGCGGCGCCATCAGCCAGACCGCGACCAGCAGCACGACGGCGACCGCCAGCGGCGCGAGCCACCAACGCCGCTCCCGCCACAGCGCGGCGAGAAGTCTGCGAACCAGCGCCATCGGTCCCTCCTGCCAGCCAGCGTGTCTACCCGCGATGATGGCGCGTGTCCACAGCGAAGGCTCGGGCAGGGTCCACGGTAGCCAATGTCAGGGTCTGCGACGCCTCGCGCGGGCCTGCGGTGCCTTCGCCACCGTCTGTGCCGGCCTGCGGCTGGGTCTTGCGCGGCACGGATTGAACTTCCCCACCGCCGCGCGCAACCTACCCACCCGGAGGACGTCATGCGGCTGGGGGTGTGCGCGCTGATCCTGGGGTGCGTCGCGTGCGCGGCCGGCACGCCGCCGAAACAATACGGTGTGGTCGTCGATCTCGATGCACCCGACGCCACTGCGCAAACGGCCGACGTCCCTGCTGCCGACCTTGCCGCCACCGATGCCGGCGCAGCGCAAGACGATGGCCCGCCGGGCACCGATGCCGCCACGCCCGACGCCGCGGCCGAAGTCGCGAGCTGGTCAGCTCCGGCCAATCCCGGTCCGTGCGATGACTTTCCGCCGCCCGCAGCGCCGCCGCTCGCGCCGATGCAGTACGCAGGGCTCTCGCCGTGGACCCAAGGCAAGGTGGCGTGCGGCGACAAGCCGGCGCCGTACTTCTGGGCTTCCGCGACCTTGCCGGCGCCGGTCGCGTGCACGACCAGCTGCGCGGACGCGCCGCACGCCGACAAGATGGTGTGCGCCGGCGGCCAATGCCTCGTCGCGCGCTGTGCCGACGGCTGGGAGGACCTCGACGCCTGGGGCGGCAACGGCTGCGAACTGCCTGTTGCGTCGACGTGTACGCTCCTGGTCGATGCGGCGTACGGCGGCAAGCCCGGCGGCGACGGCAGCGCGGCGCATCCGTTCGGCGGCCTGCGCTCGGCGCTGTGCGCGGCCAAGCCGGGATGCATCCTGAAGATGGCGCCGGGCGACTACGCGGGGCCGGTCGTGCTGGACAAGCCGGGGCTGGTGCTGCGCGGGGCTGGGCCGGATTTGACGCGGGTTCTCGCCGCCCACGCGATGCCGGCGACGCCTGGCACACCTGCCGTGGAAGAGCCCGGCTGCGTCACGGCGGACAGCGCCATCGCAGTCGCCGCGGACGATGTCGTCGTGGAAGGCCTCGCGACGGCGCGGGGCCATGTCGGCATCCAACTGGGGCTCGCCACGGCGTCCGCAGCGCCGCTGATCCACCGACCGCGCATCCGCAATGTCGCCGTGGACGGCACAGGGACCTGCACCAGCGGTGTCACCACGATCGGCATCGATTCCAAGCAAGCGGCGGATGCGCGCGTGGTGGCTTCGTCCGTGCGCAATATTGCTAGCGTTTCCACCGGTGCCTATCAGCCTCCGAGTCTCGGCTACGGCATCTCATTGAGCGGCACCGGGGCGCGGGTGTTCGGCGTGCGCGTGGCAGACGTCTTCGCCGGCAGTTCCTGCTTCTCGTCATGGAAGGGTCCGTTCGACTGCGCTCCGATGAAGGGCGGCAATGCGTATGGCATCGCCACAGGGTCCGATGTTGTCGTGAGCGGCAGCGAGGTGACTGGCCTGCACGCAGGCATCGGCGGCAGCTACGACAACTGGGGTACCACGACGCTACTGAGCAACCTCGCCGGAAACCTTCCTGCGGGAGCGGCGATAGCATTCAGCACGCCGTTGAGCGACCCGACGGATCAGGTCGACGGCTGGCCATGGCTCTCCTTGTCCGGCTGCCAAGGCGGCGAGGTGTCGGGCTACACCGCCGCCAAGGGACCTGCGCGGATCCTCGTGGAAAAGAGTGTCGGCATCACGGTGAAGAACAACACGATTTCCGGCACGCAAGGAAGGGAGGCTGCCATCTCCCTGTCCGATTGCAGCAACTGCACGGTCGTCGACAACGTGGTCAAAGGGATCCGCGCGCCCGGCATCGTCATTGCGGGCGGCAGCGCCGTGACCGTAGCCGGCAATCAAATCAGTGATGTGGCGAAGAGCTGCGATTACCTTTGCAGCGACGGCAGCCCAGTCACTGGCCTCGCCGTGAAGAGCTGCGCCGGATGCACTTTGTCCGCGAATTCCGTCAGCCATGTCGTGGCGGGAACGGGTTCCCTGTCCAAGGACACACTCATCGCTTCCGGCGTCACAGCCATCGGCATCCAACTGGCGAGCTGCGCCGACGCAAACCTGATCGACAACATCGTGGCCGGCGTGAAGGGGGGCGACAGCAGGGCCGCGCAAGGTCCACCGCCTGGGGCCGATGGCGTCGGCATCCAGGTCGATGCGGAGAGCTCTGTCACAGTGCACGGGGGCGTGATACGCGACATCAAACCTGGCTTCGCCGTGACGATGAAGCCGACCAACGACCCTTGGCCCGACCTCGGCGGCAATGCCATCGGCCTGCATTGTCTTGGTGCATGCCCCGGGATCGACCACCTAGCCATCGCCCAACTGTCCATGCCGGCCGCCGTGACCTGTCCTCCGCCGACGTACTTTCCGCCCTCGTGCGCGGACTTCCAGCCCGGCACGTCCTACGGTATCTCCTTCGGCCCCGCGACGGCAGCGGCCACCATCGACCACCTCTCCTGCGCCGGCGCCGAAGTCTGCATCCAAGCCCCGAAGACCCTTGTGAACCTCACCAACAGCCTCATCCAAGGCGCCAGCACCTGCGCCGTCGACGCGCCAGCGGGCAGCATCGCGTGGACCGACGTGTGGCAATCCGTCGGCTGCGCGACCAAGCTCGTCGTTGGCGCGGGCATGACCAGCTTCGACCCGGGCTTCACCTCGGCGACTGATCTGCACCTCCTCCCCACGTCGGCCGCCATCGACGCCGCGGACCCGACTGCGCCGTACTGTCTCGAGCCAAAGCCAAACGGCTGCCGAGCCGACCTGGGAGCGTACGGCAATACCAGCGCTGCGACGCCGAAAGCGGGCGCCAAGCAGTGCGCTTGTCCGTGACGGCGCGAAGCGAAGCGAGCATGCCTGCCAAACCGGGACGGCAGCGAAGCGTGCCGTGCCGCGCAGCCGAAGGCGAGCCTGCACCGCGCAGCCGAAGGCGAGCCTGCACCGCGCAGCCGAAGGCGAGCCTGCACGGCGCAGCCGAAGGCGAGCGGTAACCAAAGGCGATCGCC
>CAIXAA010000063.1 GCA_903917305.1 uncultured Myxococcales bacterium
ACCCGTTGGCCTGGGCGATGCGCCGCCGGAAAGGCCGTTGAAAAAGCACAGCAAGTGGTGGCTCAAGCACCATCCGAAGGAGGCGGCGGCGGAGCGCGCGGTGGGCTCTGGTTGGCAGCAGGAGCAAGGCCGAGGGCCGGGCGAGCCGCCCAAGACCCCGCTGGTCCTCGCCTTGTCGCGGCACTTGCACGTCGGCACGTGGGATCTGGCGGTGCTCGCGACGGCGGCGGAGATCTCGACGCGCTTTGCTGCGCTGGTGCGGGTCGCGAACGGCGCCGACGGCGGCAACCCCGTGTGCCACCTGATGGTTCTCTCCGGCAACGAGGACCAGCCCAAGACCGTCGAACAGGACGTGCGCCTGCACGCCTGCCCGCGTGGCGACGAGGGCGCGGACCAGACGCTGCTGCAGCCGCAGCCGCTCGGCTCGGTGGGCGCGTGGCTGGTGCGTGTGATTGCAGGACGTTATGAGCGCAAGGGCCGCGGCGTCGAGATGCAGCAGCAGTGGACGATGGTGGCGGAGATGGCCGACGGCGCGCGGGTGGTGTTCGAGCACGTGGCGACGTCGTTCAAGGGCGCCGCCGACGAATCCTTCGACCAGAGCGAGACTTGCACGGCGCCGACGGTGCAGTTTGGCCAGCGCGGCGAGCCGGCCTCGGCGCGCATCGGCTGCGATCAGCTGGTGCGGCGCGACAGCTACGTACGGCCCTCGCACCACGTCTACGAATACGCTTGGATTGACGGGCAGTTCGTCAGCCGCTAGCCCTCATTTGCCGGCGCTGCCGACCACGAGCACCGGCGTCGCGCTGTCGTCCTTGCCCGCGTTGCCCAACTGCCCGGAATTGTTCGAGCCCCAGCACAGTACGGCGCCGTCTTCCCGCACCGCGCAGGTGTGCTGCGTGCCGGCCGAAACGGCGGTCGCCTTGCCACCGAGCGAGATCGTGATGGGCTTGTAGGCATCGCCGCCGCTGCTGCCGCCACACTGGCCATGCGCGTTGTCGCCCCAGCAGGCGATGTCGCCGGACTTGCCTAGCGCGCATGCGTGCGTCTGGCCGGCCGCGAGGGCTGAAACAGAAACCAATCCTTGCAGTTGCAACGGCGCGTTGACGGGCGACGTGCCGTAGTTCCCGGTGAGGAGCTGGCCGCTGATGTTGCTGCCCCAGCACCACACCGTGCCGGCGTCGTCCCACGCGCAGGTATTCACGTGTCCGCAAGCGATGTTGGCGATGCCGGACACGCCGTCGACCAGGCCGGCCTTGACGATCTCGTTCTGCCCGGTCGTGCCGTGGCCGACCTGGCCGTCCGTGTTGCGGCCCCAGCACTCCACTGTGCCATTGTCGTGCAGCGCGCAGGCGTGGTGGTCGCCGCCACAGACGCTCTTGACGTCGAGCATCGACGCCAACTGCACGGGATCCGACTGGGAAGCCAGCGTGTCCTGCAGCAGCTGGCCGCCGTTGCCGTTGCCCCAGCCCCACGCCGTCGCGCCATTGCGCACGGCGAAGCTGGAGTTGGTGCCGGCAGCGATGGACAGCACATCAGCCATGGTTCCGGCAAGTTCTGGCACGGTGGCGTAGCCGCTGTTGCTGCCGCTGCCGGTCTGGCCATTGAAGCGGTCGCCCCAGCACGAGACTTTGCCGCCGCTGTGCAATGCGCAAGAATGCGTTGAGCCGGCAACGAGTTGCGTCACCGGCCCCAGGACGCCGACCGGCACGGGCACAGGCGAGTCCACGTCGGTGGAGCCATTGCCCAGCTGGCCCTGCCACGAGCTGCCCCAGCACGAGACGGTGCCGCCGGGATGCAACGCGCAACTGTGGCTGCCGCCGGCCGCGACGCTCTTGGCCCACGGGCCGGGTGTGGGCGCGGCGAGGCACTTGCCGGACTGGCAGACAAAGCCGCCGCCGCACGCGCTGCCGTCTGGCGCGACCCCGACGGTGCATTTGCAGCCGGCGCCGCACTTGGCGACCTGGCAGGTCCCGAGGGCGACGCCGCTGCAGTTGGAATCGCTGGCGCAACCGCAGGCATCGAAGCCGGTCTTGGCGTCTGCCGTCACAACATCCGTTTGGACAACAGGCAGTTCCGCATTCGCGGCATCCGCGGTGACAGGAACATCGCCGGGCGCCGCATCGGCCGCGGCATCCGGACCTGCCACGCCACCCACGTCCGCCGCCGCCTTCGCGTCCGCCGGCGAGAAGTTGCCGCCCGCCGGCACGCCATGGGGGCAGCCCGTCAGCGCTCCCGCCGCGCAAACCAGCCACAGCCATCGGCGAAACCACTGCGTCATCGGGCGAATCTCCTGCGCAACAGCGCCATGGCCAGCACTCCGAAGGCCACGCCCCAGCCCGCGCTGCCGCCGCGCCCTGCCCCGCAGCCGCTGATCGCCTTGCCGCCGGCGCCGCCCACCACGCCGGTGCTGAGGGCGTCGGCGCCTTGCAGCGTTCCCGTGTCGCTGCCTGCACTTGCGTCCTTGCCGGTGCTGTCGGCGCCGCTGCCGCCCGCGTCCTTGCTGCCGGTGCTGCCACCGGCCTCCATGCATTGCTGCAGCGGGCCGCAGGTGCCGCCGGGGCAGTCCTGCTTGGAACTGCAGGTGATTTCGCTGGAAAACACCGCGCCGGTCTCGCCGACCAGCCAGCCGCGCCAGAAGCTGCGGAACGCGCCGGCCATCGTGCGGCCGTCGGTGGGGGAGCCGCCGCGCGACAAGCTCATCGTGACGACGCCCAGGTCGGTCTTCTGCCACGTCTTGCCGCCGTCGTGCGTGAGGAAGTCGACGGTGCGGTAGATGGGCGGACTCGACGAGCTGCCGCCGCTCGATTGGTCGGAGACGTACGCGGAGCCGCCGAGGTGGCCGTTCTCCGCGTTGTTCCAAGTCATTGCGGTGACGTAGGAAAGTTGGATCGGCACGTCCATCACGAACTTGAGCGTGCCGACCTTGGGGTCCAGGGCGATGGGCTGGAAGGTCAGGCCGCCGTCGATGGACTGGAGGAGCTGCGCCGGGCCAGCGCGGCCGACGCTTGAATCCCAGTCGGAGAGCGCCAGGAAGCCGGTCTTGGCATCGACGAAGAACAAAGGTCCCAAGACCTTGCCAGTCGTCGTATAGCCCGCTTTCCAGGTGGCGCCGCCGTCGCTGGACAGCAGGACCGCGCCATCGCCGAACGTCGTCAAGGTCTTGGATGGCTCGTTCGGATCCGTGCTGTCGATCTGCGTGCCGCCGGCGGCAAACCAGTGCTTGGCGTCCACGGCGAACAAGCGGGAGAGATCCACCTGCGTCGGCGAAGGGATGTCCGTCCAGGTGCCGCCACCGTCCGTCGAGCGGAAGATGGCGCCGCCCTTGCCGACCACGATGCCGGTCTTGGCGTCGGCGAAGTGGATGGCGCTGCCCTCGCTGGACAACTTGGCGCTGTTCCAGGTGACGGCGCCGTCGGTGGTGCGCCAGACGCCGTCCGCGACGACGGCCCAGCCGGTCTTGGCGTCGAGGAAGTCGAGCCCGGCAATCGCTTTGGCGTTCAATGGGTTCATGGATGCGCCGATGGCGCCGAGGGCCGGCTTCCACACGGTGCCGCCATCGTGCGAGGCGTAGAGCACGGGCGCGATCTTCGGCAGGCCGCTCGACATGTCGGCGTTGAGACCGCCGCAGAAGAGGTCCTGGTCGGTTGGCGCGGCGAACGCGGTGAGGTAGTCGCTGCCGGCGGTGGTGCCGAGGCGGGTCCAGGTGCCGCCGCTGGCCCAGGCGCTGGCCGGAAGGCACGCTGCGGTGGCCAGGATTGCCGCGATGCTCAGGATTCGCATGAAGCCTCCGCGGCCGCCAGAGGCCAGCGCGCAGGCGAACCGTACGCCGCGCGCGGGCGCGGAGCAAGCGGCGCGAGTTCGTGCAGTTGGCGTGCACGTCGCTTCGTCCTTGACGCGCCGGGGGACCGCTGACAAGGTGCGGGACTCCAGCCCTGCCGCGGAGACTGCCCTGCGCACGAACCCTTGCACGATCCGCAACCTTGCGCCGCAGCTGGCGTTTTGCGCGCTGTTGGGCGTTGGGTGCTCGACCGTGCCCGATGCTGGTCTGGGCGCGTCGTCGTTCGTGGCCAAGCCCGACATCCTGCCGGTCTTCGGCAAGGTCGATGCGTCCGCCGCCAAGGACAACGCGGCTGCACCTCACGATGTCGCCCTGGTCGACGCGCACAAGCCGCCGGCCGACGTGCCGGCCGATGCCGCGGTGGAGCCGCTGCCGGATGCCGAGCCGACGGATGCGCCTGCTCCCGTCGATGTCGTCGTGCAAGACTTTGCGGCGCCTGCGGAAATCGTCGCACCGCCAGACGTGGCCACGCTGCCGGACATCCCGGGCTGCGTCCCCAAGCCCGAGACCTGCAACGAGCTCGACGACGACTGCAACGGCCTGACCGACGAGACCTGCGACGACGGGGAGCCCTGCACCGTCAGCGACAGCTGCAACGGCACGACCTGCTACGGCAAGCTCAAGAACTGCAGCGACGGCGACGCGTGCACGGCGGATGGCTGCAGCGGCGGCAGCTGCCAGCACACGGCGAAGCCGTGCGACGACAAGGACGCGTGCACGGCGGATTCGTGTGATCCGGCGAGCGGTTGCGTGCACACCGGCACCAGCGACGCATGCGACGACGGCGACCCGTGCACCACCGGCGACAACTGCGGCAAGGGGTATTGCGCTGGCACGCCGCAGACTTGCGACGACAGCAACCCGTGCACCAACGACTCCTGCGACAAGGCGCAGGGCTGCCTGCACGCCAACAACAGCGCGACCTGCGACGATGGAAACCCTTGCACGGCCACGGACTTGTGCTCCGGCGGCAAGTGCGTGGGCTCCGGCGGCAAGTGCGACGACGGCAACGCTTGCACGGACGACACGTGCGACGGCGGCACCTGCGCTTCCACCAACAATGCGGCTACTTGCAACGATGGAAACGCGTGCACGACCGGCGATGTCTGCGCTGGCGGCAGCTGCACGGCCGGCGCCATCAACTGCGACGATGGCCTGGATTGCACTGCGGATTCCTGCAACGCCGGGTCCTGCGTGCACACGAGCACCTGCGCGGCCAACCAGGCGTGTGATCCCGCGACCAAAGCGTGCAAGGACACGGGCTGCGCGTTGCCGGCGAACGCGTGCGGCGACGGCAACCAGAACCGCTACGATTGCGGCGGCGCGCGCGTCATCGGGCGCAAGACCGCCATCGGATCAAAGGGATACAAGAAGTCCGACACGACGTGCGACAGCCTGGACTACATGGAGTGGTGGAACAAGTGCTATGACAGCGGCTACGACCACACCTATCGGATCTTCTTGCGGAAAAACGAGAAGATCTCGATCAGCTACACCGGCTTCTCCGACGACTGCTGGGGCAGCGGCGGCGGCAGCACGTGGGCCGAGTTCAAGGTGATCCAGGCCAGCTCCGGCTGCGGCGACCCGATCAACGGCAGCTGCCCGAACTACTCGATTTGCAGCGACAAATCCAGCGGGACCTACGTCGCGCCTGCCGAGGGCTGGTACGTCATCGTCGCGGACTCCGACGATTTTGGCGCGCAGGGCTTCTCCTACACGCTCACCGTCAAGCTGGACGCGACCACGTGCCAGACGGCCGGCTGCGAGTGCCCTTAGCGCGCGAATCAGAAACGTGTGTCTGATTCGTGCTCGGCAGTGTCTTCTGGTCGCCGAGCGCGCCGATGCGGACGCGCCGGCTCCGGGAGAGCGCCGTTCAACGATGGTTGATCGGCGCTCTAGGCTGTCATCTGCGCTTTCTGCTGCTGCTGCGCGATCTTGGCGCGCACGTCGTCCATGTCGAGGGCGCGCACCTGACCGATGAGGTCCTCCAGCGCAGCGGCCGGCAGCATGCCCGGCTGGGCGAAGAGCAGCACGCTGTCGCGGAAGATCATCAGCGTCGGGATCGACTGGATGCCGAATGCGCCCGCAATGGCCGGCTCCGCCTCGGTATTCACCTTGGCGAACGTGATGTCCGGGTGCGCGCCGGCGACCTTCTCGTAGATCGGGGCGAACGCGCGGCAAGGGCCGCACCAGGGTGCCCACCAGTCGACAAGAACGATGCCGGGCTTGGCGATGTGCGCTTCAAAGGTGGCTTGGGTCAACTCGTGGGTGGCCATGTCTGCGACTCCGCGGCGGGGCGTCCGCCTTTTGGCGTGAGAGCCTGGAGACCGGGAAAGGATTCACGCGCGGTCCGGACAGTGCGCGGCCAGCGCTTCGGCGACCGTCCGCACGATGTCCGGGCGCACGAACGGCTTGCGCAGGAAGCGCGGCTGCGGACACAGGTCGCTCACATCGCCCAGGTTGGCGTGGCCCGTCATGAAGATGAACGGCACCCCCGATCGCAAGTTCGCGATGTGCCTCGCGAACTCCACACCGTCCATCACCGGCATCGACACGTCGGTCACGACAAGATCGATGGCGTGCGGCTCCAACGCGAACAGCTTGAGCGCCTGGGGCCCGTGCTCGGCTTGCAGCACGCGGTGGCCTTCGCGCTGCAGGACGACGGCGACGAACTCGGCGATCGTCGGCTCATCGTCGACGACCAGGATGGTGGCCACGCGGCGCTTGGGTGGCTGCACGGGCGAATCGTTATCCAGCATCGAAACTTCCAGATCGCGCCCGCGGGCTTGGCAAGGGACCTGCCGGCCCTGGCGAGGCAGTCGCCGCGGCGCAGTCTGCACGCAGCGCAGGCAAGATGGAACTGGAAAAGCAGCGGTTGCCCACGGCGCGCGCAAGGTGCTAGCTTGCCTCGGCGATTTGGCCGATACGGCCACGGCGGACGGAGCAAGGCATGCGAAGCTGGAACGGCTGGGGCGATGAGGCAGTGCACTACCCGGTGCCGGCAGGTGGCGCGGACTTCCTGGCGCAGCGGGTCGGGCCGGCGCATGCGGGTCCGGACGCGAGCCTGGATGCCTGCCTGGCGAGCGTGCCAGCGTCGCCGCTGGCGGAGCACCCGCTGGTGTCGACCGATGCGCGCGAGCGCCTGTGGCACGCCCGCGGCCAGAGCCTGCCCGACCTGATCGCGATGCGATCCGGCCAGATCGACGCCTTCCCCGATGGCGTGGCGCGCCCGACCAGCGAAGCCGAAGTGCGCGCCCTCTACGACCACGCCAGGAAGATCGGCGCGCGCCTCATTCCGTGGGGCGGCGGCACGAGCGTTGTCGGCCACGTCAATCCGCGCCGCCAGGATGCTCCTGTCATCACGGTGGATTTGGGGCTGCTGGACCGCCTGGTCGACCTCGACGAGCAGAGCCGCCTCGCCACCTTCGAGGCGGGCGTCGCGGGTCCGAGCCTCGAAGCGCAGCTCGCGGTCAAGGGCTACACGCTCGGCCACTTCCCGCAATCGTTCGAGTATTCGACGCTGGGCGGCTGGATCGCGACGCGCTCGAGCGGCCAGCAGTCCTACCACTACGGCCGCATCGAGGACCTCTTTGCCGGCGGCCGCGTCGAGACGCCCGTGGGCACGCTGGACATGCCCAACCTCCCCGCGACGGCTGCCGGGCCGGATCTGCGCCAGCTCATCCTCGGTTCCGAAGGCAGGCTCGGCATCGTGACGCGCGCCAGCGTGCGCGTGCGCCCGATCGCGCAAGACGAGAGCTTCCACGGCATCTTCTTCCCGGACTGGCAGAGCGGCACCGACGCCGTGCGCACGATTGCCCAGGCCGGCATCGGCGTGTCGATGCTGCGCCTGTCCGATCCCGACGAGACCGAGACGCAGCTCGCCTTGGCCGGCATGCCGCGCGTCATGCCGTGGGTCAACCGCGGTCTGCGCCTGGTCGGCTACGGCGACACGCGCTGCATCCTGATGCTCGGCCTGACGGGCGACGCCGCCGCGACCGCCGACGCCCGCAGCCGCGCCTTCGAGATCTGCCGCAAGCAAGGCGGCTTTGTCTCCGGCACGCTGCTGGGCAAGAAGTGGGAGCACAACCGCTTTCGTGCTCCGTACTTGCGCAACACGCTGTGGCAGGCGGGCTATGCCATCGACACGCTGGAGACGGCGGTGCCGTGGTCAGGGGTGCATGCGACCGCGACGGCCGTGAAGACGGCGCTGCGCACCGGATTGCAGCCGGTCGGTGAGCGCGTGCACGCGTTCGCGCACCTGTCGCACCTGTACCCGGATGGCGCAAGCATCTACACAACCTACGTTTTCCGGCGTGGCAGCTCAGCCGAGGAGACGATGGAGCGTTGGCGCGTCTTGAAGGGCGCGGCGAGCGAGGCCATCGTCGCGCACAAGGGCACCATCAGCCACCAGCACGGTGTCGGCGCGGATCACCTGCCGTACCTGGAGGCGGAGAAGGGCGTGCTGGGGATGCAGGTGCTGGAGGCGGCGCGCAAGTCCCTGGATCCGGACGGGCTCTTGAATCCGGGCAAGCTGCTGCCGGCGTAGGATCAGGGGGACAGGATGCGGCCGGGCGCGTTGTTGGCGCCGTCGGTCGTGTGGCAGGAGTTGCAGTCGCCACTCGGCGGCGACTTCATCATGTCCATGGAATCGGTGCCCTTCACGACGCGGACCTTGTACGGCGCCGGGACGGTCTTCGAGTAGTAGAAGTTGCCGACCGCGTTGACGTTCAGGTTGATGATCGTACCATTGGCGTCGGTCACTTCGACCTTGGTGTTCGCGTAGTCGATCGTGGTGACGCAGTCGTTCACCACGTGCGGCGTCGCGTACACGGTGCCGGCGATGGTGTAGTACGCGCCTTCGCCCTGGCTGGTGTGGCAGGCGATGCACGCCTCGCCCGGCTTCATGCTCGTGCCCTTGCCGGTATTCGATTTCTTGGCGCACGCCGGCTCGACCGGGGGACCGACATCCGGCGTCGCGATCGGCACATCGGCCGCCTGGGCGATGTCCGGCTGGGCCTGCGGCACATCCGCAGCAGTCGTCGGCACATCCGACGTGGGCGACGCATCCGGGTTCGTAGCGGCCGTGTCCTTGTCCGCGATGGTGCCGGTATCCGTGCCGAGCGCGGCATCGAACGACGACAGGAAGGAGCTGGCGGCCGTCGTGGTCGAGCAGGCGGATGCGCCGCACAGGACGGCGGCGCCACCGGCGAGGGCCAGAAGGCGGCGGATGGCGGAAGTCGTGCCAGAATGCATAGTCACCTCGTTGCAGATGGGAG
>CAIXAA010000064.1 GCA_903917305.1 uncultured Myxococcales bacterium
AGCTTGGCATTTTCAATCTCGGCCAGGATCGTCCGCGCGCGCTGCTGCCGCTCGGCATCGACGCCCTTGGCCTCGAGGAACTGCCGCAGGTGGCCTTCAGCGGCGTCGCGCTTGCCCGCCAGGTGCTCCGCGCGGCCGGCACCGTAGAGGTACAGCGGATCCGGGTGGCTCTGGTTGGCCGCGAGGTAAAGCTCCGCAGCGCGGGCGTAATCGGCGGCCTGGAACGCCGCGCTCGCCTGCTGCGCCATCGACGCAGCAGCCTTTGTTTTGTCGAAGCCCTTGGGCTCGGCCGCCAGCGCCAAAGCCGTCAGCAGCATGCCGCACAGCATGATGCCCCAGAACAGCCGCTGCAGCGCGGACCGCCGCTGAATGTCGTTCACATCCCCTCCCGCGCAACGCCCGAGGTGCCCCAGCCCAGGCCCTTGCGCCCGCGGATGCTAGCGCGCGCCAACGCTGCGAAGCAAGCGAACACGCAGCGGTCGATCGCAGGGCAAAGCCGCTGGACAGGCTGCGAAAGCCGCCCCAAGCTTCAGTCCGTCGCGCTGGCGCCCGAACCGGACCTGATGCACCCGATTCTCCTGCACATCGGCACCCTTCCGATCCAGGGCTACGCCGTCTTCGTCGCGCTGGCGGCGCTCGTGGCCTTTCGCATCCGCCGCAGCGAGCTGGCGCGCCTGGGCTGGCAGGCGGATCCGCGGCAGCGGCGGCTGGCGTTGGCGGCGCTGGTGGGCGCGGTGCTCGGCTCCAAGCTGGGCGTCGCGTTGTTCCCGGCGCTGGGCGATCCGCGCGCGTTCTGGCTGCGGATGCTGGACATCGACTTCACCGGCAAGACCGTCGTCGGTGCGCTGGCGGGCGGCTTCGTCGCGGTGGAGATCGCCAAGCGCCGTCTGGGCATCCGCCACCGCACCGGCGACGCGTGGGCCGTCGCGCTGCCGGCCGGGCAGGGCATCGGGCGGCTGGGCTGCCTGCTGCACGGTTGCTGCGCCGGCGTGCCGAGTGCCGTGCCGTGGGCGGTCACGATCTCAGGAATCACACGCCATCCCGCGCCCTTGTACGAGTCCGTGCTCGATTTCGCCTTGGCGGCGGTGCTTTGGAGCATCCGCAAGCAGCCGCGCCCGCTCGGCCACCTGTTCCGCTTCTACCTCATCGGCTACGCGACGATCCGCTTGAGTCTCGATGGTTTGCGCGTCGATTCGCAGCCGGCGCTCGGGCCGCTGAGTTGGGTGCAGCTCGGCTGTCTGCTGGCGATGGCGGGCTTTGGCGTGCAGCTGCTGCGCGAACGCGGTCAGAACCTGTGTCCGACGCCGAACGCGCCGTAGGGCGCCCAATCCGCGCCTTGGATGCGGTCGGTCGCCATCGTCATCGCGCCGCCTTCCAGAAACAAGTCCATGCCTTCCGGGGCGCGCCAGGCAATCCCAAGCGGCAGCCGCACCGTGCCGATCTGCGCGCCAATCGATGGCGCGGTGTACACCCACACCGGCGTGCCCTCGAGCCGCACCGACACGGGCAGCGCCGCCGCGACAAACAGCCAACCGCCCGAGAGTTGCAAGCCTAGCTGGAGGTTTTCCGTGTCAATCACGTGAAAGCGCGTGAACACGCCCGTGCCGACGGAGGAGAAGGTGCCCACCGTGACCAGCCCGCCGATATCCGCGTACTTGAACTGCGCGAGGTAGCTTGTTTGCACCTGAACGCTGCCCGTCGGCGCCGACGTTTCGCCCTTCCCCGCGTTCCAGGTCGTGCCGCCGACCGCCAGATCCAGGCGCGAGATCTCGCCCTGGTTGCGCGGCAACATCGGCGGCACGGCGGCCATCGGCGCGCAGGCCCACAGCGCGAAGTACGCGATGCACAAGCCCAAAAGCAGCCAGCCGAGGAGGGCCTCGCGGGTCAACAGCTTGGCGGGTCCGCTGTCTTGCACGTCAACCTCGCAGCGCTTGCGCCAGCGCGTGCTCGCGCCCCGGCCGATGCAGGATGTTGTAGGTGTCGAACGGGATCAGCCGCCCATCCGGGTGCACGATGTGGATGCAGGAGCGCTGGACCGCGCGCAGGTCCAGGCTCCAAGCGTCGAGGAACTGCACAATCATGACGCGAAAGACATTTTCGTAGGTCAGCGGCCCCAGGCACGCGGGATCCGGCAGGCAGTCCAGCAGCTCGCGAAGCGCGGCCGTGTGCGACGACGGCGAGTGGCGCGCAGAGAAGGCTTCGTAGAGTTTCTGGGCGGTTTCGCGATCCGGCTCGATCGGCAGCTCCGTCTCCAGCAGCGCGCCCGGGTCCAGCAGCGCGGAGAGCGGCACCACCGTGCCTTGCACCTTGAACGCGTACCCCATCGCCAGGCAGTCGGAGTGGCACGGCACCGGCACGATGTCTTCAGCCTTGAACAGCGGCGTCTGTTCCAGCAGCAACTGCCGCACGCCGCCGAACGTCAAGCGCTCCAATGCATGGTTGATCGTCGGCGTCCGTCCCGCGGCCTGCATCGGCTGCAGCGTCACGCCGCGCACGCAGCGCCACTCGAGCCCATGGCGGATCACGTCGCCGATTTCGTCTTCGTTCACGCCCTTCTGCAGCGTCATGACCAGGGTTGTCGAAATGCCAAGCTCTTCCAACACTTCCAGCGCCTTGTGCCGCGTTTCGCGCAGGTCGACGCCGCGCAGCCGTTCCAGCCGGCCGCCGTGCAGCGAGTCGAACTGCAGGTAGATCTCCAGGTTCGGCTTGCAGGCCGCGAGTTGCTCCGCAAAAGCGCGATCCTCCGCGATTCGCACGCCGTTCGTGTTGATCATCAGGTGGCGGATGGGCAGGCTGCGCACCCGCTCGATGATCGCAAAGAAATCAGGGTGCAACGTCGGTTCGCCGCCGGAGAGCTGGAGCACGTTGAGCGTGTCCTCCGAGCGCGCCACCGCCGCCAGCATCGTGTCGATCTCGCCCAGGCTGCGAAAGCCGGTGCGGTGTGGGCCGCTGCTGGCATAACACACTGGACACGCGAGGTTGCAGTGGTCCGTGATCTCCAGCACCGCGATGCACGTGTGCTGCTGGTGGTCCGGGCACAGGCCGCAATCGTACGGACAGCCGTCGCGGATCACGGTCTGCGGCGCGTTGGGCTGGCCGCCCGGGTCCAGATGGTGTTCCCGGCAGCGGCGGAACCAGGCGATGTCGTCGTCGAGCAGCACGCGTTCGGGGCCGTGCTTGGGGCAGCGCTTGTCGAACCAGACGCGGCCGTCCTCGAAGACGATGCGGCCGATGGCCTGGCCAAGACACTGAGAACACAGCCCTACCGCGACGTCGTAGAACTGCCAGGGCGTGGTGTGGTACGGCATGCAGTCCATCCGAAGTCAGGACCTGACTGTATGCCGCGCCACACCGCCCAGGCAAGGCGCGGCCTATTTGCCGATGCCCCCGAACACGAGCGGCGCCGGCAGCGCGGAGCAGAGTGGCGTCGCGGTCGACAGCGTGACGTTGCTGTTTTTCTGGCCGATGCTCTGCGGCTTGAACGTGCCAGCAAACTGCGCGTAGAAGCCAGGGGTTGCCGTCCCCGCGTAGAGGTTGAGCGCAAAGTCCGTCGGGTTCGAGAGCGCCAGCGTCAGCGCAGCCGCCATGTTGCCGGAATTGTGCACGCGGAAGTTGCCGTTCACGGTCGTGGTCAGGCCCACCTTCGTCGTCGGGAAGTTCGCAACCGCTCGGTTGAACGTGAGGATCGCGCCTGCCGCCGTCATGTGCGCCGTCACGATGTGCGTGCCGTCCCCCTGCGCCGTCGTCGTGATGGCCACGGTGTCGGTGTAGAAGTTGGCGCTGGTGACCGACGTGCCCGGGATCGCCTTGGGCGTGACGGTCAGGACCAGCGACGCGCCGGCGGCGACCGTGGTGCTGGCCGGCGCGACCGTGAAGGCGGAGTTCGTGCCCTTGGTCATCGCCGCGTTGACCGTGATCGAGCTGGCCGTCTGGTTCGTGACCGTCACGGTCTTGGCGCCGGCGGTCGCGCCGCAGGCGACGTAGCCGTTGGTGCCGAAGTAGAGGTTCGAGGGCGTCACCTTGACGGTCGGTGCGGCAATGCCCGCGCCGGTCAACGGCATCGACGTGAACGGCAGCGGCTTGCACAGCACCGTCGAAGGCGCCGTGATCATCGCCGTATCGCTGTACGTCTGCACCGCCTGCGGCAGGAACTGGCCCACCGGCAACGCAGACGTGTTGCCCGCGACGAGGAACGCTTGCGGCATATTGAACGTGACCTTGTCGACCGGCGTAAAGCTGAGCGTCGCCGCGGCGTTGCCGCTGTTGGTGATCGAGAACTGCGAGTTCCCCGCGGCGCCGATGGCCACGCTGCCAAAGTTGATGCTGGTGGCGGAGATGGCCAGGATCGCGCCGTGGGCGGTCTGGGTCAGCTCGACGGCGTGCGGCGTGTCGCCGAACGCATCGGTGGTCAAGGTCAGCGTGTCGCCGTAGAGGTCCGGCGTCACTTCGGAAGTGGCCGGGATCGGCTTGGGCGTCACGGTCAGGGTCAGCGTGCCGCCGCCAGCGGCCACCGTCCCGTCCGCCGGCACCATGGTCACCGTGAACAGCGGCACCGCGGCGCCAAGGGTCGGCGTGACGTGGTAGACTTGGTTGCCCGTGTTCTTGAAGACGATCTGCTGCGCCGCACCGGTCGTGCCGCAATCCACCGCGCCGAAATCCAGGGCGCCGGGCGCGAAGGAGACCACGCCGCTGGTGCCTTGGCCGGTCACCGCGAGGCCCGCCGGCAGCGGGGCGCACAGAACGTCCGCGTTGCCGACCGACGCCTTGAACGAATCCGTCTGCACCGTCGTGGTCACGCCGGGCGCAAACTTGGCCGTGACGAACGCGCTCGTGCCGCCCGCCACCGGCCAGGACGCCGCATCCAGGCTGAACGTCGGGTTCGTGCCGGCCAGCCCCACCGTCGCCGCCGCGTTGCCCGTGTTGATCACCTGGAACTGCTGCGTCGCCGTCGTGCTGACCGGCATCTGGCCGAAGTCCAGGCTGACCGGCGCGAACGCGAGGATGGCCCCCTGCGCCGTCTGCCGGATGGGCACGGAGTGGCCGGTATCGCCAATGATGTCGGTGCTGATGCTAAGGTTCTCGCCGTAGAGGTTGTCCGTCACGGCAGACGCCGACGGCATGGCGGCCGAGCTGATGGTCAAGGTCACCGATGCGCCGGCGATGAGCGAGCCGCTGTTCGGCGTGCTGACGGTGTAGTGGCTCGGCGAATTGTCGAGGTCCGCGAACCACTTGACGGGTGCGTTGCCGGTGTTCGTCAGCTTGAGCGTCTGCGCCGTCGGCGTAGCGCCGCAGTTGATCTTGCCGAACTCGATCTGGCCCTTGTCCAGCGACAGGCCGCCGTTCTGGCCCGTGCCGGTCAGCTGGATGGCCGCCGGCTTGTCGGCGCACAGCACGTCGCCGGCGTTGACCGACACCGTGATCGTCCCTGATTTCACAGTGGTATCGACCGGCAGGAACGTCGCCGTTCCATTGAGCGTCGCGCCGGCGCCGATGGTCTGCACGCCCGTGGGCAGCACGCCAAACGTGTCGCCCGTGGCACCGAGCGTCACGTGCGCGTCGGCGTTGCCGCTGTTGGTCACCTTGAACGTCACGGTCTTGAGGCTGGAAACCGGCACCATGCCAAACGGGATGCTGCCCGTGTCCACGGCCAGGATCGCGCCCTTGGCGCCTTCCGCGAGCTTGACGATGTGCGGCGAATCCGCCAGGGCGTCGGTAGTGATCGTCAGTGTATCCGCGTAGTTGCCAGGAACGGCAGACGTGCCCGGAATCGCCTTGGGCGTCACCAGGACATCGATCTTCGCGCCCGCATCGACGACCGTCGCCGGCACGCTGAGGTCATAGGGAGAGGCCGCGGCTGCCGACAGCGCGGCGCCAAAGGTCATGGAACCGTTACCCTTGTTGCTGATCGTGACCTTCTGCGCCGCACCCGGCTGGCCACCGCAGGCTTGCAGACCGAAGTCCAGGTCGCCCGTCACGCTCGCCACGGCCATCTGACCGGTGCCGCTCAGCGCGATGGACGGCGGCAGCGCCGCGCACAGCACGTCGCCCGCATCGACACCGACGGCGATGGAGCCGGTCAGCGCCGCCATGTCGCTCGGCGCGAAAGTGGCCGTGCCGAGGAGCGTTTCGCCGGCCGCAAGCGTCTGCACGCCGCTCGGCTCCACGGTGAAGCCCTTGCCGGATGCGGTCAGCGTCACGTGCGCCGGCATCGACCCGCTGTTGGTCAGCTTGAACGGCAGGTCCTTGGTCGTCGGAACTGCCACCAGCCCGAACGGAATCGTCGCCGTATCCAGCGTCAGGATCGCGCCCTTGGCGATCTCCGCCAGCTGCACCGTGTGCGGCGTGTCGCCCGGAATGTCCGTGGTGATCGTCAGCGTATCCGCGAAGTTGCCAGGAATCTGGGACGTTGCCGGCATCGCCTTCGGGGTGACCGTCACGGACACGCCGCCGCCAGCCGCCACCGTCGTCGCGTTCGCGGCCAACGTGAAGTGCGACGCGTCGCCCAGGCCGAGCTTGGCGCTGAACGTGAACGGGCCGTTGCCGCTGTTGCCGACCGTCACGTCCTTGCCGATGCCTGCCGGGGCGCCGCAGGCGCTGGCGCCGAAGTCGAGATCGCCGGAGATCTTGGCCACGCCCAACTGCCCGGTACCACTGAGCTTGAGCGCGGCAGGCAGGTCTGAGCACAACACATCGGCGGCATCCACCGTCAGCGCCACGCTGCCCGACTGTTCCGAGGCATCGGTCGGTGCAAACGACGCGGTCGCTTCCAAGGTCGCGCCGGCGGCGATCGTCTGCGCGCCCGTGGGCGCAACCGTGAAGCCCGTGCCGGTGGCGGTGAGCGTCACATGCGCCGGCATGCTGCCTGAATTCGTGATCTTGAACATCTGCTTCTGGGTCGTCGTCACCGGCACGAGGTCGAACGCGAGGCCTGGCACGTCGAGCGCCAGGATGGCGCCCTTGGCGATTTCCTTGAGCTGCACGACGTGCGCCGTGTCGCCGGCGATGTCCGTCGTGATCGTCAGGGTGTCCGCGTAGTTGCCCGGAACCGTCGACGTCGCCGGGATCGCCTTGGGCGCCACCGCGATGTCGACCTTGCCGCCTGCTGCGACGTTGGGGGAGGGAATCGTGAGCGTGTACGGCGACGTCGCGCCGCCGGACAGCTTGGCCGTGAAGGCGAACGATTGATTGCCGGTGTTGCTGACCGTCACGGTCTGCGCCGCGCCCGCCGAGCCGCCGCACGCGTTCGCGCCGAAGTCGAGGTCGCCGGAGACGCCAGCGACGCCCACCTGACCCTGGCCGTTCAGCGCGATGGACGTCAGGCTTGCGCCGCAGACCGCGCCGCTCACGACGATGGCGGCCTTGGCGGTCGCCGCCGCGTTCGTCGTCGGCTTGAAGGTGGCGGACAGCCCCGTCAGCGTCGCACCTGGATCGACGCCCAGCGCCGACGGCGCGCCCGACCAGGTCAGCGTGAACTGCGGATCGCTGGCTGCCCCCACCGAAATCGCCGCGGTCTTGTTGCCGGTGTTCGTCAGCTTGACCGGCGTCGTCTTGTTGGCGCCCAGGGGCACTTCGCCAAACGACACCGTCGCCGGATCCAACGCGATCGTCGCCCCGGCCGCCGTTCGCTTGATCGTGATCGTCGTCGTCGCCGCGGCCGGATCATTGGTCGTGACGGTCAACGTGGCCGTTTCCACTGTACCTGCGGACACATCGGCGGGCACGGCCACCGCCGCGATCTCGATGTCGACCGACTTGCCGGCATCGACGGTCGGCGTCGCCGTGCTCGCGAGCGTGAACGCCTGCGACCCGCTGAGCGAAACCTGCGCCGTCAGCGCCGCATTGCCGGAATTGCCGAGCGTGATCTTCTGGCTGGCAGGCGCGGGCGCGCCGCAATCGAGCATCCCGAAGTCCAGCGGCGCCGAAGACAGCGTCGCCTTGGGTGTGGGCGCCGGGCCATTGTCCGGCAGGGCCGCCGTATCGTCCGCCGACGTGTCCGCGACGGTCGCATCGGTACCGCCACCGACATCGCCTGCGCCGTCCAGCAACGCCTGGCTTGCGTCGCCACCGCCCACATCGACAGTCACGAGCGTCGGCTTGACACCCGTGTCACTGCCGCAACCGATCAACGACACGGCCGCAGCCGCCAACACCGCCCACGCGATAACCTTCATCGAAAACCCCTCCTGCAGAACCTGGCCGTTGCCGACTCCCAGACGAGCCAGCATACGAATGCCTTGGGCACTGCAATAGGGGGCGGCTAAGAAAAGTCTCAGAAGCGGGCGCAGCCAGCGCTTCTCGTGCCTGTTCGGATGGTTATGCGCGCAAGCGCCGGGTCTGCCACGTCTTCCAGCCGCTCTCCAGCACCGTGCCCAGGAAGGCCATCAGCGCCGGTTCGTCCGGCTCCGGCTCGTCGCCGCGACCCATGCGCCGCAATTGCCGCGCGTACCAGGCGACCTCCATCAGCGCGGCCTTGTCCAGCGCCTTGATTCCCGTCGCGATCTTGTCGGGAACGGCGTGCTGCGGGTCCTTGCCGGCCAGCAGGCGCAGCGGCAAATCCGGCTCCACCGCCAGCGGCCGCGCCAGACCGACGAGGTCGAGCGAGCCCGCCTGCAGCGCGTCGGCCATGCCGTGCAGGGAGCGGAAACCGCCCGTGACCATCAGCGGCACCTTCGTGACTGCGCGGGCTTTGTCTGCGAATTCCAGGAAGTATGCCTCGCGCTGCCGCGTGCTGTCGCGCACGCCCGTGGCCATCGCCGGCGCTTCGTAGGTGCCGCCAGAGATCTCCAGCAGATCAATGCCTTCGTCGGAGAGCGCGCGCAGCACGTCCAGCGACTCCGCCTCCGTGAAGCCGCCGCGCTGGAAGTCCGCGGAGTTCAGCTTGATTCCCACGCCGAAGCCAGGCTGCGTCGCCCTGCGGATGGCGCGGTACACCTCCAGCACGAAATGGCGCCGCCGCTGCGCATCGCCGCCCCACTCGTCCGTGCGCAAGTTCTGTTTCGGCGAGAGGAATTGGCTGACGAGGTAGCCGTGCGCGCCGTGGATCTGCACGCCGCCGAATCCCGCCTGCTCCGCCAGTTGTGCCGATTTTCCGAAACGCGCAATGATGTCGCGGATCTCTGCGTCGGTCAGCTCCCGCGGCACATCGAAGAACCGCGCCAGCGACGCCGAAAACGGGACCGCCGACGGCGCCACCGTCTCGGCATTCAGCCCCTTGGGCGCTTGCTTGCCGGGATGGTTGAGCTGCATCCAGAGCTGCCCGCCCGCGACCTTGCCCGCCCGCGCCCACGCCTGCAGCAGCTCCGCGTCGCGTTCGTCTTCCAGCGCGACGTTGCCCGGCTCGCCGAGCGCGCGCCGATCGATCATGACATTGCCGGTGATGCACAGGCCGATGCCGCCGCGCGCCCAGCGCTCGTACAGGCACACCAGCGCGGGCGTGACGCGGTTGTCGATGGTGCCGAGCGCCTCGCTCATCGCGGACTTGGCGAGGCGGTTGGGCAGCACCGCACCGCAGCGCAGCGTCAGCGGCTGCGCGAGAAGGTCTTGGGGACGGGTCATGGGCGGCTCCTGCGGGAAGATGCGGCGACTCTACACCTTCCGGCCCCGGCTGGGCACTGGAACGGCTACGCAGCTGTGCTAGCCTTTCGCGCGCGGAGGCCAGATGGCGACCCGTTCAGTGCTTGTTCTGCTTGTGGTTCTGGGCCTGACGGCCTGCCTGCCATGCGTGCCGGTGCGGTACCGCGTGCAGGCCGGCGATCTGCGCGGCCGGGCCGTGCTGCAAAGCGACGTGCCGGTCATCGTGGACGGTCGCGAGATCCTCGTGCCGGTCGAGCGCGTGTATTCGCCGGCCGAAGCGACGGGCGAGCGGCGCTGGTCGGATCGCCTCATCCAGGAACTCGCCGAGACGCATCCCGAAGCCGAGATCACGCTGGTCAGTCGGCAGGAGCGCTGTGTTCCCGGATACTTGACGCTGGCGGCCGGCGCGCTCGCTGCCGTGGGGGCTGGCTTTGCGGTGAATGCGATTGCCCCGCCGGAGCGCGTGCGGGAGCCGGGGCTGGTCCTGGTGCCGATCGCGGCGACGGTGGTCGGTGGGCTGTGCAACGGCGTGACTGCGTTGGCTTATGCCTGGCCGCACGATGCGCGCGCCGTGGCGCTGCCGCCCCCGCCGCCGCCGCCCGTGGAAGAGCCGGAAGAAGAGACCGAGACGGAGTCCGAGGCTCCGTAGCCGGCCGCGCCGCTACCCGAGCACGTCCAGCTTCTCAGGATTCGCCAGTCGATCCAGCACCCCGCGCGCCATCACCGAGCCCTGGAAGCCGTCGACCAGGCGGTGATCCAGCGCCATCGCCAGCGGCAGCAGCTGGCGCACCACGACCTTGCCGTCCACCACCGCGACGCCGTCGAACACGCGACCCACGACCGCGACGCCGATGCCGCGCGCCGCCGGAAACAGCGGCGCCCACGCGTGCCGGATGCCGAACATGCCCACCGACGTCACCAGCAGGGAGCCGAACGGATCCGTGGGAAAGCCAAGCTTCTCCAGGTTCAGCCCGAGATCGTGCGTCAGCCACACGACCAGCATCATCATCCAGCGCCCCAGCCACGGCGGCATCCACGTCAGGTTCTTCTTGGTGCGCGCCAGCACCGGGTCGTCGCGGTTCTTGATGCGCGTCGCCTGCGCCGTCAGCTCGCGCGCCATGCCCGCCGTGTCCAGCTTGTCCGCCTGCCGCAGCACCACGCCGGACAGATCCGCGCCTTGGAGCTTGCTGCCTTCCTCATGCGGCACGGCCACTTGCAGGAACACGTCGACGTCCTTGCGCTGCCAGACGCGGCCGCGGCGAATCGTGCAGTTCAGCTCCGGATGCTCCGCCAGGGTCGCCGCGAACGCGCGCGCCACCGCGTGGGTCGGCGTCACCTTCTGCCCAGTCTTTTCGCGTACTTCCTGCAGCCAGGCCATCAGCCGCGTCACGTCGACGTCTTCGCTGCCGTAGATGGTCGGATCGCGCGGCGCGTCCCAGGACACGGCGGCCAGCGTGCGAAAAGCGGAGACGTGCGTCGGGCGAAAGAAGCGTTCGGTCATGCCGACCTCCGGAATGGAAAGAAGTCTCTCAACTTGTACGCCTGACGGCCGGCGCGACGCAACCACCGCGCGATTCGTTTGCGTGGTGCGGTGCAGCCACCGCATACTAACGCGCCGCCGCCACCCGAGAGGACCGCCATGCCCGACATCACTGCCCAGCTAGAGTCGCTGACTTCGCAACGCATCCTCGTGCTCGACGGGGCGATGGGCTCCGAGATCCAGCGCTTCCGGCTGTCGGAGGCGGACTTTCGTGGCAAGCAGTTTGCCCATCACTCCCATGACTTGCAGGGCAACAACGACGTGCTGGTGCTGACGCGGCCGGACGTCGTCGCGACCATCCACGAAGCGTACCTGGAGGCGGGCAGCGACATCATCGAGACCAACACGTTCGGCGCGACGGCGGTGGCTCAGGCGGATTATGCTTTGGAGTCCGTGGTCTACGACATGAACGTGGCCGCGGCGCAGCTGGCGCGGCAGGCGTGCGAGAAGTGGACGCGCAAGGATCCGCGCAAGCCGCGCCTCTGCGCCGGGTCGATCGGGCCGATGAACAAGACGCTCTCGATGTCGCCGCGCGTCGGCGATCCGGCCTACCGCGCCGTGACGTTCGACCAGGTGCGCGACGCGTATCGCGAGCAGGTGCGCGGACTTCTGGACGGCGGCTCCGACCTGCTGCTGGCCGAGACCGTGTTCGACACGCTGAACCTCAAGGCCTGCATCGTCGCGATGGAGGAGGAGTTTGTTCAGCGTGGTCAGCGGGTTCCGGTCATGCTGTCGGTGACGATCACGGACAAGAGCGGGCGCACGCTGTCCGGGCAGACGCTGGAAGCCTTCTGGACGTCCATCATCCACGCCAGGCCGTTTTCGGTCGGCATCAACTGCGCGCTGGGCGCTGCGGAGATGCGGCCGTACATCGAGGAATTGGCTCAGCTTTCGCCGACGCGCATCTCCTGCTACCCCAACGCTGGCTTGCCCAATGCGTTCGGCGAGTACGACGAGACGCCGGACGTGACCGCGCGTCTTCTGGCCGGTTTTGCCCACGACCACCTCGTCGACGTCGTCGGCGGCTGCTGCGGCACGACGCCTGCGCACATCCGCGCCATCGCCAAGGCCGTCGCCGTGGAGCCGGCGCGCGCCATCTCCGTGCCGGAACTGCCTTTTTCGCGCTTCTCCGGGTTGGAGCCGCTGGTCATCCGGCCGGAGTCGAACTTCCTGCTCATTGGCGAACGCACGAATGTCACTGGATCCAAGAAGTTTTCCCGCCTCATCCAGGCCGGCGATTTCCAGGCGGCCGTCGCGGTCGCGCTCGATCAGGTGCGCGGCGGCGCCAACATCCTCGACGTGAACATGGACGAGGGCATGCTCGACTCCGAGCAGGCGATGACGACTTTCCTCCATCTTCTCGCGACGGAACCCGAAGTCGCGCGCATCCCGGTGATGGTCGACAGTTCGAAGTGGAGCGTGCTGGAAGCTGGGCTCAAGTGCTTGCAGGGCAAGGGGATTGTCAACTCGATCTCGCTCAAGGACGGCGAGGCGGAGTTCCTGCGCCGCGCCCGCTGCATCCAGAAGTACGGCGCCGGCGTCGTCGTGATGGCATTTGACGAGGCAGGACAGGCAGATACGACGCAGCGCAAGGTGGACATGTGCCTGCGTGCCTGGCGGCTGCTGGACAGCATCGATTTTGACCAGAAGGACGTGATCTTCGACCCGAACATCCTCGCGATCGGCACCGGCATCGAGGAGCACGCGCGCTATGCCGTCGATTTCATGGAGGCAACGCGGATCCTGAAGCGCGAGTGCCCCTTGGCGAAGGTGTCGGGCGGCGTCTCGAACCTCAGCTTCTCCTTCCGCGGCAACGACGCGGTGCGCGAGGCGATGAACTCCGCGTTCTTGTTCCACGCGATCCGCGCCGGTCTGGACATGGGCATCGTCAACGCTGGCCAACTCGCCGTGTACGAAGACATTTCGCCGGAGCTGCGCGAGCGCGTCGAGGACGTCGTCCTGGATCGGCGGCCGGACGCGACCGAGCGGCTGGTGGCCTTCGCGGCGACCGTGGCGCAGAAGGGTATGGAACGAAAGCAGGATCTCGCCTGGCGCGATGGCACGGTGGAGGCGCGCATCTCGCACGCGCTGGTGCACGGGATGGTCGACTTCATCGAGGCCGACGTCGCCGAGGCGCTGGAGAA
>CAIXAA010000065.1 GCA_903917305.1 uncultured Myxococcales bacterium
GCCAGGTTCCTGCGCGTGCTGGCCAACCGGTTCGACGGCGATCTGGTCAAGGTCCTGTCGGCCTACCACGCCGGCTCGACGCGCGTGCTCGGCCGCGACGCCACGCCATTTGCCGCGACGGACGACTACGTCCGCAAAGTGCTCAAGATTTACTACCAGTTGCGCGACGCCGGCGAACGCCGCGGCGCGGGTTGACCGCTCCTTTCGACTTGCGAGGCCCCGTGGACGCTTCCTGGCTCTTCGCCGCGGCATGCGCGGTGCTCTTCGCGACCGGCTGCACCGAGACCGTCGTCGCGTGCGCCAAGGACGGCAGTTGCCCGGCCGGCAACCACTGCGTCGCAGGCCTATGCCAGTCGGGCACTCTCGCCGCGGCAGCCCAGCCGGACGTCCAGGCTCCAAGCAATGCGGCCGACACGAAGACCTTGATTTGCGACCCGAACCTGGCCGGCGGCCCCTCGCCGCGCGGCGATCTCGCCGGCGGCTTTGTCGGCGGACGTCTGGCGATCGTCTACGGCGACGACGGCGCGCCGGTGCAGTGCCAGCCCGCCCCGCATGCCACCGAGGACGTCTGGTGGTTTGATCCGTGCCAGGGCTGGCAGGCGATGACGGGCACGTTGCCGCCACCGCGGACGCGCGCAGCCTCCGCCTCCGACGCCAAGAACGGCTTTCTGTACGTCTATGGCGGGCGCTACCGCGCGGCTGCCAGCGGCGCCTACACGGTGCGCGGCGACCTGTGGCGTCTCGATGGCAAGAGCGGCGCATGGCTGCAATTGAACGACGGAACCGGCGGCCCGCCAGCGCGCTCCAACGCCGTGCTCGCGCTGCGGCCCGGCGACGGCACGCTCGTGCTGCACGGCGGCAATTCTTCCAGCGACGGCGCGTCCTTCGACCCACTCGGCGACGTGTGGACCTATCAGGCGGCGGCGGGCGCGTGGAGCAAACAGGCCACCACGGGCACCGCGCCAGCCGCACGCCTGTTCCACGCCGGCGCGATCACCGCGGATGACAAGTACCTCGTGATCTTCGCCGGCGGCGATGCCAACGCCTTTCAAGGCCCGTTCTTTCGCGACGTCTGGCGCCTCGACCTGACCACGTGGGCCTGGCAGAAGCTGCAGGGGCAAGGCGACGTGCCGATGGGGCGCATCAAGTCCGGGCTTCTGGCCGTGCCGGGGCAGGCGCGCCTGCTGCTGTTCGGCGGCCACGACGACGGCTCGGTCGGAAATCGCAATGATCTCTGGTGGCTCGATCCGGAGACCGGCGACTTCACGGCCGCGCACATCGGCGATCTCGGCGCCGCCAACGACCCCAACGTACCCTTCAAGAACCCCAAGGCGTTCTGCGACTTCCCCTCCGATTTCACGCAGATCGACAAAGAGGCACCGGAGCGGCGCGAAGCCTTCCTCTGGGACTACGACCCCGCGACCAAGAAGGTCTGGATGTTCGGTGGCCAGAGCGACTGCGGCGACCTGCGCGACGTCTGGACCCTCGACCCCGCGACGCTCAAGTGGGAGGTCGTCGACGACACCCCCAAGGGCTGGTCCTGCGAGCGCTACCTCAGCCCCTGCTCGACATTGTGCAACTGATTCAAGGAGTTCATGATGACCAAGGCTTTCGCTTTCGCCTGCTTCCTGTGCCTCGCCGCCTGCACGACCACGGGCCTGGCGCCGGGCGAATGTCCCAACTCGCTGCCCGCTCCGCAGCCCGGCAAGCTCCTGCACGGCTTCGAGTGCACGCAGAACAGCGATTGCGCTTACGGCGCCTGCACGAAGTCCGCCATGCAACTGGCTGGAACTGCGGCCTTTGGCGTTTGCACCAAGGACTGCTCCTGCGGCCCGCACTCGACGTGCGGCGATGACGACGATGCGACCAAGGGGCTGGCGTTCGACTGCATCCGCCAGGGCGCGGCCGCCGAATGCGCCCTCGAATGCACGACCGTCGCGGATTGCCAGAAGGCCAGCGCCAAGTTCACGGCGTGCACGGACGAGGTCACCGGGTACTTCTCCTCGGGCCGCAAGGTGTGCACGATGAGCAAGTAGCGAGCGAGCGCGTTGCGCCGGTCCGTGCAGGATGGTATCGTCGCGAAACGACGCAATTCTGCGGCGGTGGGAAGCCGAAGTTGGATCCTTCACCTGCAGGCGGGGACTGGACGCTGCTCCTCAGCGTGGCCCTGTTCTTATCCGTCAGCGCCGCGTTTGTCTTTTCAGGCAGCGAAGCCGCGATCACGAGCTTGGGCGAGCCGCGCATCCGCCGCCTGCTCGAAGGCAAGCAAGGCCCCGCGCGCTGGCTGGATCTCTGGCTGACCGACCCCGCCAGCGTGCTCACGACGCTGTTCACCGGCCACACGCTCTCGCTCACCTCCGCCGCCGCGCTGACCGCGGTGTGGACGCTGCGCACCGCGCAGAGCAAAGGCTGCGCCTCGGCGCTTTGCTGGATCGTGCTGATCCTTGCCCTGATTCTCCTGGGTTTCGTGCTGCTGCTCGCCGGCGGCATCGTGCCCAAGACGCTGGCGCGCAACCATCCGGAGTGGTTCCTGCCGCTCATGCACGGCGTGTGGTGGTTCCACCTGGCGACGCGCTGGCTCACGCTGCTGCTCAACGGCCTGTCGCTGCGCCTGGCGCGAGCGCTGGGCGACAAGTCGGCGTCCTCCGGGTTCCAGGTGACCGAGGAGCAGATCGAGGACATGGTGCGCATCGGCAGCGAAGCCGGCTCGATCGACGAAGACCAGGGCGACATGCTGCAAGCGGTTTTTGACCTGTCGGATCGGCCGGTGCGCTCGATCATGACGCCGCGCACGCAGATCGATGGCCTGCCGATCGACGCGAGCTTCGAGGTCGTGGCGACCGAGGTGCAGAACTCGAACTTCTCGCGCTACCCGGTGTACGAGCGGACGCTGGACCACATCGTTGGCGTTTTCTACACCAAGGACCTGACCTTGCACGTGCTGACCGGCAAGCCGGAGACCTTTGCGCTGGGCGACCACGTGCACGAGGCGCGCTTCGTGCCGGAGACCAAGACGGCGGTGGAGCTGCTCAAGGACTTCCAGAAGACTTCCGCGCATATGGCGATCGTGGTCGATGAGCACGGCGGAACGGCCGGCATCGTGACGCTCGAAGACGTGCTCGAAGAGCTGGTCGGCGAAATCTATGATGAATACGACGAGCAGGAGCCGCCGGCCGCGCAGGTCAGCCCGAATGGCTGGGAGATCGACGCGAGCGTGGAGATCCGCGATCTGGATGATGAATTGAAGGTGGCGCTGCCGGAGACGGCGAGCTACTCGACGCTCGGCGGTTTCCTCATCCACCAGCTGGGTCACGTGCCCAAGGCTGGCGAGGAGCTGCGCTGGCAGAACGTCGTGCTGGCCGTGCTGGAAGCCGACGACACGCGCGTCATCCGCGTGGAAGTCCGGCGGCTCCGCGACGATGGCGCCGAGACGCTCAAGGCTGCGGTTTAGTTACGGAATCGTGAGGGTGCGGTTCGGCGCGTTCGGCTCGACCTTGGTCGTCTGCCCGGACAGCACGCCGACCGTCACGCCGCCAATGACCGCGGCGCCGACGCCGGTCCAGAACCACCAACGGCCGAAGATCGAGCGGTCTTCTTCGACGGTGGGCGGCGGCACGGGCTTGAGCTCCACGTCGATCTTGAGTTCCTCGCCGGCTTTCACGTCGACGGTACGCCTGTCCATCAGGTAGCCGGTCGACACGATCTGCAGCGTCTGCGCGCCGGGGCTCACATCGCCGTCAAAGGGCGTGCGGCCGAGCAGCTTGCCGTTGAGCAGCACTTCGGCACGCTGGATATTGCAGGTGATCTTGACGATGCCGCCGGTCGGCACGAGGTCGGCTTCGACCTCCGATTCCTGGCCAGCGCCGGCCATCACGGTATCGACGAACGGTGCAAAGCCGCGCTTTTGCACGCGAATCGTATACGTCTGACCGGGGCGGACATCCAGCGGACCCGGCAGCGGCACTTCGCCCACTTCCTGGTCGTTCAGGTAGACCTTGGCGCCGCGCGTCAGCGAAGACACGGTAATCGAGGCCTTGTCCGAAGCTGGATGCGCCTTCTTGGGCGCGGCCCACGCGGGCGCCGGCCCCAGCGCGAGGAGCGTGACGAGCCCTGCGGCCAGGACGTGATGACTGCGTGAATGCTGCGAAGCCATGAGCGAACCCCCGGACCGAATCTCAAGCTGCATCATCGCGGGAGCCTGCCGATTGGGC
>CAIXAA010000066.1 GCA_903917305.1 uncultured Myxococcales bacterium
CGATGGACAAGCTCTACGCCAACGAGAAGGCGGTGCCGCTGGCGTGGTCGAACGGGACCAGGCTGTGCGAGATGCAGGATCCGGCGCGCGGCGTCGCGCAAGCTCCGGCTGCGGCTCCGGCTGCGGCTCCGGCTCCGGTCGCTGCTCCGGCGCCGGCTCCAGCTCCAACCGCTGAGGTGGCATGATGGCCGCGCAGATCGCCTTCGGCCTCATCGCCGCCTGCATGCTCAGCGCGGGCCTGCTGGCCGTGACTTCGAAGAACCTCGTCCATTCGGTGCTCTGGCTGGCCGTCAGCCTGGTCGCCACCGCCGCGCTCTACGTCACCCTCTCGGCGCCCTTCCTCGCGGCGATGCAGATCATGCTCTACACCGGCGGCGTCATCACGCTGATGCTGTTCGGCGTCATGCTGACCGACCACCGCCATGACGTCGGCGTCCTCAATGCCAGCACGCGCCGCCTGCCGGGGATCCTGGCCGCCGGCGCGGTGTTCGGCGTGCTCGCCAGCGCCATGCTCGGCGTGGGAATGCCCGCCGCGCCCGCCCAATTCGACTCGTCTACCGCCAAGCTGGGCGCCTTGCTCTTCGCCGACCACCTCGTGGCCTTCGAAGCGCTCTCCGTCCTGCTTCTTGCCGCCATGCTCGGCGCCATCGTCCTCGCCCGCCGCCACGACGCCTAACCTCGTTGTCCAAACGGAACGTGCCATGCCGACCCAAGCCTACCTGCTGCTCAGCGCCGCGCTCTTCTGCCTCGGCATCTACGGCGTGCTCACGCGCCGCAACGCCATCGGCGTGCTCGTGGCCATCGAGCTGATGGCCAACGCCGTGAACATCAACCTCGTCGCGTTTTCGCGCGTTTGGGGCTCGCTCACCGGCCAGGCTTTCACGCTGTTTTCGCTGGCCCTCACGGTCTCGGAGGTCGTCGTCGGCCTCGCCATCGTGATCCTGCTCTACCGGGCGCACCAAAGCGTGCTGACCGATTCCGCTTCGGAGATGAAGGGATGAGCGCGTTCACACTCACACGGGTCGACGCCGCCCTGCTCTGCTGCGCGGCACCGCTCCTCAGCTTTCTCATCCTGGGCCTGACGCCGGCCCTGCGCCGCACCGGACGCATCGCCGGCTACGTCAGCATCGCCTTTGCCGGCTTGTCGACGCTGTACGCCGCCTCGCTGTTGCAAGGCCGCATGTTCGCAGCCGCTTCGCCCCCCGACATCGGCCAGGTCGGCTGGCTCTACGCCGGCGGCAAGCTCGTGGCGAGCATGGGCGTCCAGGTCGACGGCATCTCCGCGTCGATGCTCGTGGTCGTGACGGTCGTCGCGCTGTGCGTCCAGGTCTTCTCGCTCGGCTACCTGCACGACGAGCCGCCCGCCGCGCTGGGCCGCTACTACACGTGGCACTCGCTGTTCCTGTTCTCGATGCTCGGCCTGGTCGTCGCGCCCAACGCCCTGCAATTGTTCCTCTGCTGGGAGCTGGTCGGCCTCGCCTCCTACCTGCTCATCGGCTTCTACTTCAAGAAGCCGTCGGCCGGACAAGCCGCCGTCAAAGCCTTCTGGGTCACCAAGTTCGCCGACATCGGCCTGGGCGCCGGCCTGCTGGTCCTCTACGTCTTCACCGGCACGTTCGATTGGAGCCCGCAGGCCGTCCAGCTCCTCGGCGCGACCGGCGCCGCCTGGACCGCCGGCCTCTTCTTCCTCGCCGTCATGGGCAAATCCGCGCAGTTCCCGCTGCACATCTGGTTGCCGGACGCGATGGAAGGCCCCACGCCCGTCTCCGCGCTGCTGCACGCCGCCACCATGGTCGCCGCCGGCGTCTACCTCATCGTCCGCACCTACCCGATCTTCCAGGCCGCGCCCGGCGTGCTGGTGTTCATGACCTTTCTCGGCGCATGGACGGCGCTTTTCGCGTCGATCATCGCCTGCAGCCAGAACGACATCAAGAAGGTCCTCGCCTACTCCACCGCCGCGCAGCTGGGCTACATGGTCTCCGCGCTCGGCGCCGGCGAGCTGTGGCCCGGCTACTTCCACCTCGTCACCCACGCCGCCTTCAAGGCCCTGCTTTTCTTGGGAGCCGGCGCGCTCATCCACGCCGTGCACAGCAACAACCTGCAGGACATGGGCGGCCTCTGGCCCAAGCTGAAGATCTCCGGCACGGCGTTCATCATCGGCGCGATGGCCCTGGCCGGAGTGCCTGGATTCGCGGGGTTTTTCTCCAAGGACGCCATCCTCGACGTCCTGCTCGAACGCCACCTGTTCGCCCCCTGGATCGCCTTGCTCGCCGCCGCTGGCCTCACGGCGTTCTACATGACGCGCGTGGTCATGCTCGCCCTGTTCGGCAAGCCGGGCCACCACACCGAGCACGCGCACGAGTCGCCGCCGTCCATGCTCGCGCCGCTCGTGCTGCTGGCCATCGCCGCATTGACGCTTGGTTTTGCCGGCACCAGCCTCGCCACCGCCGCCGGACACGAGTACGCGTTCCACCTCTCCACCAGCGGCCTCATCGCCTCCTCGCTCGCCCTGCTCGGCATCGGCGTCGGCTGGCTGGCCTACGGCAAGAACGCCTTCGTTCCCGGCAAGATCCCGGCATTTGCCTTCGTGCAGGGCATCGTCGAGTCCAGCGCCGTCGATCGCAGCTTCGCCTGGAGCTACCGCGTCGTCTTCCAAGGCGTCTCCGGCGGCGTCGCCTGGTTCGACCGCTACATCATCGATGGTTTCATGAACTTCTCGGCCTGGCTCACCCAGATGGCCGGCGAACGCCTTCGCGCTGCCCAGACCGGCCGCGTGGTCGATTACCTCTACGCCGTGGTCGCGGGCCTCCTGCTCCTCGCCGCGGCTGGCTTCTGGCGCTGACCTACGGCCGGCACGTGCCGGGTCCCTGCCGCAGTTTTTTTTTCAAAGGACTACCGAGGCACCTCGATGACTGGCCACCTCCTTGATCTCTGCGTCGCCGCGCCCGCCTTTGCCGCGCTGCTGTTGCTGTTCGTGCCCGGCAAGCACTTGACCGCCGTGCGCCTCATCAGCCTCGCCGGCGCGCTGGTGCACCTCGCGGCCGCCATCGCCATCGCCGTCAGCTACAACCGCGCCACCGGCGGCGTCCAGATGGTCAGCAGCCACGCCATCGTGCCCAGCCTGGGCATCGCCTTGACGTTCGGCGTCGACGGCTGGGGCGTGCCCCTCCTGCTCCTCACCGCCACCATCCTCACCGTCGGCGTCTTCGCCTCCTGGGGCCTGGCCGACCGCGCCCGCGACTTCTTCGTCCTCCTGCTCGTGCTGACCTCCGGCGTCGCCGGCGTGTTCGTCTCGCTCGATCTCTTCGTCTTCTTCCTGGCTTACGAGATCGCCGTCCTCCCCATGTACCTGCTCATCGCCATCTGGGGCACCTCGAACAAGGTCGCGCCCGGCGGTCCGTTCAAGTTCACGTGGAAGATGCTGGACATCGGCGGCAAGGAGTACGCCGCGATGAAGCTGACGCTGATGCTGCTCATCGGCTCGGCGCTCATCCTCGCGGCGATGCTGGCGATGTACGTCGAAGCCGGCAAGCACAGCTTCGATTTGCGCGTCCTCGGCACCATCCACTACAGCCCGTTCCTGCAAAGTGCTGGCTTCATCGCCCTTTGGCTCGGCTTTGGCTCGCTGGCGGGCGTCTGGCCCTTCCACACCTGGTCGCCGGACGGCCACGCCGCCGCACCCACCGCGGTGTCGATGCTGCACGCCGGCGTCTTGATGAAGCTCGGCGCCTTCGGCGTCATCCGCATCGGCATGGTCCTCCTGCCCGAGGGCGCGCGCCAATGGGCGTGGCTGGTCGGCTCGGTCGCGATGATCAACATCGTCTACGGCGCGCTCTCCGCCATGTCGCAGAAGGATCTCAAGTACATCATTGCGTATTCGTCGGTCAGCCACATGGGCGTCGTCATGCTCGGCGCCGCCACGCTGAACATCAACGGCTGGAACGGCGCGATCTTCCAGATGGTCGCCCACGGCCTGATGACCGGCCTGTTCTTCGCCCTGGTCGGCCTCGTCTACGGCCGCGCCCACAGCCGCTGGGTGCCGGGCATGGGCGGCTTCGCCAACGCCATGCCCATCGTCGCCGTGTGCTTCACGGTCGCCTCGCTCTCCAGCCTCGGCTTGCCGGGCCTCGCCGGCTTCGTCGCGGAATTCCTCGTGTTCTTGGGTGCCTGGCAGGCCGGCCAGCCCATCTGGGCCCTCGCCGGCCTCGTCGGCGCGTTCATCACCGCGGTCTACGTCCTCAGGACTTCGCGAACCATCTTCTGGGGCGATGGTCCGTCGCACGACTTCCATGACCTCACCGACGCGCACGGCACCGAATGGGTCGCGCTCGGCGTGCTGGTCGCGGCCCTCATCGTCCTGGGCGTCTGGCCGCGCCTGGCCCTGGACTTCATCGACGTCGCAACCGGCGACTACCTCCCGGCCGTCGCCGGCAAGACGCTGGAGGCCCTCCGATGATCGACTGGATGGGCAGTTTGCAGATTCTCGCCGTGCCGTTGCTGCTGACGGTGTCGATGCTGGTGCTCGTCTTCGCGGACCTGCTGCTGCCGGCCGCCGCGCAGCCCAAGGGCAACCAAGGTCCCCTGTCCTTCCGCGACCTGCGCAAGGCGCAAGCGGAGCCCGTTCCCGGCGTGCAGCGCGCGGACATCCTCGGCTGGATCGCCCTGGTGCAGCTCGCGCTGTGCCTCGCCGCGTCCTTCGTGGCGCCCCAAGGCGTGCTGCCGGGTGGTTCCTACGTGCACGACGCGATGGCCGTGCTCATGGAGCGCGTGCTGCTGGTCGCAGGAATCCTCGCGATTCTCGGCGCTTTCGGCCATGTGCGCCAGAGCTTCGCGCGCCGCCAGGGCGAGTTCTACGCGCTGCTCCAGTGCAGCCTCGTCGGCATGACGCTTCTGGCCGGCACCCGCGATTTGCTGCTGTTGGTCGTGGCCTTCGAGCTCATGGGCATCCCGCTCTACGTCCTCGCCACGTTCGCCAAGACCGACAAGAATGCCGCCGGCGACGCCACGCCGGGTCGCAAGTCCGCGGAAGCGGGCATGAAGTTCTACCTGGTCGGCGCCCTGTCCTCCGCCATCACGCTGTACGGCGTCAGCCTGCTCTACGGCCTGAGCGGTTCGACGCACATCGCGGATCTGGCGCGCATTCCGTCCTCCCCGCTGCTGCAAGTGGCCTCCGCGCTTGTCGTTGCCGGTTTCGGCTTCAAGCTGGGCCTGGCGCCGTTCCAGTTCTGGATTCCGGACACCTACGAAGGCGCGCCCACGCCCGTCGTCTCCTTCTTCTCCGTTGCGCCCAAGATTGCGGGATTGCTGGCCCTGACGCAGATCCTGCTCGGCGGCCTGCTCGGCCACCTCCAGCTCTGGCTGCCCGGCCTCGTGGGCATGTCGGTGGTCACGATGACGGCGGGCAACCTGCTGGCGCTGCCGCAACTGCACTTGAAGCGGCTGCTCGCGAACTCCGGCGTGGCCCAGATGGGCACGATGCTCATCGGCGTGTTCGCGGCCGCGACGCTGGGCGCCAAGGGCCACGGCCTGTCCGCGCTGCTGTTCTACTTCATCGCCTATCTTGCTGCGAACACTGGTCTTTTCCTCGTCATCGAGACGCTCGCCCACGACGGCAGCGAGCCCAGCGAGCGCGACCTCATCGCCAGCCTCTCCGGCCTCAACCGCCGCTCGCCCGGCCTCGCGCTCGCCGCCCTGGTGTGCCTGCTGAGCCTCGCCGGCATTCCATTCGCCGTCGGCTTCTGGGCCAAGCTCTACGTCTTCCTCGCGGCCTGGGAAGCGGGCTATGCGTGGCTGGTCCTGGTCGCGGTCGGCGTCTCGGTCATCGGCCTGTTCTACTACCTGCGGGTCGCGCGCTCCATGTACCTGGGCGAGCCGCGCGTCACGACGCCAGTGCGCAGCCCGCTGACGCTGAGCGTGGCGGTCACCGCGTGCGCGCTGGCGACGGCGGGGCTTGGGCTGTATCCCAGCGTGATCGTGGAAGCGACCCGCACCGCTGCGGCGGCCTGGCTGCACTAGCCACGCCTAGGCCGCGAGCACATCAGGCAACATCTCGAGAGCAGCAACGAACTTGGCGCCCTCCGGCAGAGGGACTCCTTGCAGCGCGCTCCCGCCCACGAACAAGCGCACGGAATCCGGGAGCAAAGCGCGCACCGTGCGGATCTCGCGCAGCGCATCGGGCACCGGCAGCCAGATCACGGACAACAGCACGACCTGCACCCGACTCGCGGCGGCCGCCTGCGCGATCCCCTCCGCCGGCAGGTTCGGGCCGAGGTACTCGACATTCCAGCCGTGGGTGGCTGCCAGGAAGGCCGCGAACAGCGCGCCCAGCTCGTGCAGCTCGCCAGCCGGTGTCGTCGCCAGCGCGGTCGGCGCGCCCGGGGCTCGGCGATGGGTGCGCATGGCGGCGCCCATGTGGCTGCGCACGAGGGCCGCGATCGCGTGCTCTTCGGCCACGCGCATGGAGCCTCTCTGCCAGCGCAGCCCGACTTCCGTCATCAGCGGCACCAGGATACGCTCCACCAGGTCGACCGGTGAGAACGCCATCAGGACCTGCTCAAGCAGCCTTTCGGCCCCGTCGAGATCCCGTGTCGCCATCGCCATCAGGAAGCCCGGCGTGAACGTGCTCGTCAGCGCCTCGCGCGCGGCCGCCAGGTCCGGCACGGGCGCGGTCGCTTGAGACACGGACGGACTCGGCATCAGCAGGCGCGCCAACTCCGCCGTGTCCATCGGCGCCAGCACCCCGATCGCGTGGC
>CAIXAA010000067.1 GCA_903917305.1 uncultured Myxococcales bacterium
AGACAACGAACCAGACGCGCTGCGGCCCTGCAAGCGTCCGCTGCCACGGAAATTGCACCTGGCGGGAATACTGCTCCAATAGGACGTCAAGGCGACTCATGGCACAGCTCCTCTTCCTCGGCGGTCAACAATCCGGGAAACCGCACTTCAACCACGGGTCCCGACCGCAGTAACTGCAGGAGTCCGCGCTGGGATGCGGCGACGGCCATGGACATCAACTCGACCTCGCTCAGCTCGAGGACTTCCGTCCAGACCGTCCCAAATAGGCGCAAGCCGCGTCGGCCTTGCAGATAGCCGATGAAGAGCGCGAGCGCAACCACGGCGGGCGTCACCCGTGGGCGCTGCCGCGACTTCCTGACCGTCCCGTGCAGGTGGCCAGACTGTGCCCAGCTGGCAGCGAGGTTCTGTGCCATCGACCGTGCCATCTTCGGACTCAAATGCGGCAGTTTCGGTTGCAGCGCCTCGCCGAACTGCACGCTCGTCACGACCGATCCGTACGGCACATTGTGCAAAAACGTCCAGGATGCCAGCATGACCTCGTCGCGGGCCAATGCCGTCAGAGCCGCAAGCATGGGCTGCGAAGCCTCATCGTCCGACCACAGCTTGCGCAGTGCACGGAATAGCGGCGTTTGCGCGTCCAGGCCGTAAAGCCGAACGAGCAGCTTCAAAGACTTCTTGCGGTTCATCGCGCTGGTCTTGCCCAGCACGTTGTCGTCGACGACAGCGTTGGCGTAGTCGGCGCGCGCGGCGTCAGTCGCCGTGGACGCGAAGAGCGTCGACAACTCGGCCAGCATGATCGTGCGACTGTCGTGCGGCGTGCCGTGGCCGAGGTGGAAGCCCAGTACGCGACGGCGCTCCTCAGCGGCCATGGGCGCCATGCCAAAGGCCAGTTGGCTAGCGGCGGCTGGTTTCCGGGAGCGAACGGGCACAGGACCTCGCGGTGGCAAGCAGGCCGAGCAATCACGCCCGGCGTGGGCGGTACGGTAGGCCACGAACGGGAGTGCGTGCAAGTGTCGCTGTTTGCAGTCGCGGTGGGCACGAGATCCCCAGCGCGCTCTAACCGCCGCACAGTCCGCTGGCTCAACTCCCCGTCTGCGAGCCGAATTCCCGCCGAACCGACATGCAGTCCATCTACATGCGCAAAAATACAAGCATTTACTGGCATAAGAACGATGTGCCGGTGGAGTTCGCCGTCACACAGTGCCTTTTCGCCACATTTTCAGGAGCTTTTCCACCATGAACATCAAAATCCTCCGCCTCGGTCATTCCGCCCGCCACCACGAAGCCGCTGCCGGCGCCACCGTCGGCGAAGTCCTCGACGCCGTCGATCTCCCCGCCGCGGGCCACGCGATTTCCGTCAACGGCCTCGGCGCAAGCAGCACCACTGCGTTGTCTGAAGGCGACGTTGTGTGCCTTGTTCCGAAGGTCGAAGGCGGCAGCAAGTAAGCGATTCCCGCAACAACATCGCCCGCTGGGCCGCATCCGGTGCGTCCGGAGCGGCTCGGCTGGCGGGGAGGCAACATGCATCACTGTGACCAAACCATGGCCGCGTACCTGCTGGATTGGCAGGCCAAGCTCGGCTTGAACATCCGCTACCAGCGCTGGTCGGCGCGCTATACGGACCCGGCGGCTTTTCGACGCGAGATTGAACTGTTGGGCCCCATCGCGGGTACTGCAGACGAGTGCCGGCTGCCCTATCGCGACGGCGTGCAGACGGTCAACGTCGTGCACGGCCGGCCGCACACGGGCGAGCCGGTTGAGCTGACCGTCGACGGCGAGACTTTCGTGGTCGCGTCTGTCGAGGGCCGGCGCGTCAGGCTGGCGTTTGATCTCGAACGGCTGTTTGAAGTGCCGGGCGAGATCCAGCCCGGGCTCATCCTGGAAGCGGTCCTGGGCGCGGCGTTGCCATTGGCGGCGGCGTACATCCAGAGCTACGACTGGGAGCGGGAGCGCGCGGAGTTCTCCATGTGGATGGTGTCGTCGGTCGACGGCATGGTGAGAAATTGGAAAAACGCCATCCGCGACAATGAGTACGAGGCCAACCGCCTGACGAGCCAGATCTCGGGCTTGGTGCGCAAGAACGGCGAGCTGCGTGAGCAGATCGTCGCGCTTGAAGCGACGACCCGCCCGGCGCAGGAGACCAAGGCCGCGGAAGAGTTCGCGGCGCTGGTGAAGATGATGCCGTCGCCGGTGGTCAGCGTGGAGGTGGACTACGGCAAGCTGTCGATCGTGCTGGAGCCGCTCACTTTGGAGCACGACAGCACGGACTACCAGATGGGCTCGTACACGCTGACGATCACCGCCGACAAAGTCCACATCTGGAGCGACGGCGGATTCAGCTACCCGCATCCCCACGTCAGTTCGGACGGCGTGCCATGCTGGGGCAATCTCGGCCCCGGCATCGGCAAGCTCCTTGGGGAGGGCCAATACGCGGCTTTGGTCAGCGTCATCCTGGAGTTCTTGCACTCGTACAACGAGCGCGACGCGTACCGGCACATTGAGACCTGGGACCCGGACTACAACAGCGACGACGATTAACGTCAGCGCCCGCGACAAGAAGTGACCTCGGGCCCCTTCCACGGTGGAAAGGGCTCGGGGCCGTCGCGTTTTTGGAGGCAGCATGAAAGTGAAGCAGAACCTTCGCGTGCGCATCGACGCGGACTCGATGGAGCGCATCAACCATTGGACAGACATCGCGGCTGGGGAATGGTCGTGTCTCGGCTCGGTTAGCGACGAAATCCTGGTCGGCGACGTGCGTTTGATGGACCAGGTATGCAGCGCCGCATCGACGGAGCTGAGTCAGGAAGCCCTCGCAACGTTCCTCGTCACCCACCCACAACCGGAGCTTGTCCGCGCGTGGATCCACAGCCACGGCCGGCTTGGCGTCTTCTGGTCCCAGCAGGACGAAGCGTGCATCGAGGGTCTGGCCAACGACACGTATCTGGTCAGCATCGTGGTGAACAAGAAGCGGGAATGGAAAGCGCGGATCGATGTCTGGCAGCCCTTCCGGCTGACCTTCGACGATCTGCCGCTGGAGATCCGCCTTCCTGACCAGAACCTGCGCGGCGAGTGCGAGCGGCTGTTCAACGCGCACGTGGTCGAGATGGCGCCGGTGCTGATGCCGGATTGGCGCGGTGGCAAGCAGCTGCCGCAGCAACAGGGTCAGCCGTACCGCGGCGGCTGGCCAGATTTTGACGATGATTTGGCGGATTGGAGGTAAGCGATGAACTTTCGAAGGCAGCTGGATGTGCTGGATGTGCCGCGGCTCGCGCGGACGCCCATCACTGTGATTGGCGCGGGCGCGGTGGGCAGCTTCACCGTGCTGGCGTTGGCGAAAAGTGGCGCCGAGCGCATCACCGTTTGGGATGACGACTCCATCGAGAGCCACAATTTGCCCAACCAGTGGTACCGCTTGGCGGATTTGGGGCGGCCGAAAGTGCAGGCGCTCAAGGCGCTGGTGCTGGAGATGACGGGCGTGGAAATCGAGACCGTGCAGGAGCGCTTCCAGGGCGAAAAAGCCACGGAGGTGACGATCTGCGCGGTCGACAGCATGGACGTGCGAATCGCGCTTTGGAGGCAGCTTCATCCGCGACCCAGCATGTACATCGACGCCAGGATGGGCGCAGAGGTTGGCAAGGTCATGTGCGTTGGCGCGTTTGGCACCTGGTACGAGGAAACGCTGCACCCGAGCAGCGAGGCCTACCGTGCGCCCTGCACGGCGCGCGCCACCATGTACTGCGCCTCGGGCCTGGCCGCCTTCATCGCCAGCCAGGTGGCGCAGTACGCCAGCGACCGGCCCACCAGGCCCGAGCTGGTCGTCGACTTCCGCAATGCAATCATGATCTGACAACAAGGAGACAACCCATGAGATGGTGCTGGCAACTGGCCTACGTGGTGGCGGATCTGATCGATTCGCTGCTGACGTTCGCCATCCGGCTCGGCGCACTGGTCGTGTCGTTCGAGGCGTAGAGAAGGACGGCGAGGGGTCGAGCTACCGATGGACGGTGGCTCGGCCCTTCGCGTTTTTGATGAGGCAGAACATGAAGACGCTCTCGCGGGCGGCGGGCAAGGTGCTCGACGCCGTGACCCAGGATCTGCCGGTGGGCGCGGCGCGCACCATCGACAACAGCAACGGCACCTACATGGCGCTGCACGTCGACCGCCTGACCGAGGCGACCTTCAGCCTGGCGCACTACTACGGCCAGAACGGCGACCTGGTGTGCGATCCCGACGGCGTGTTCCTCAAGACCGCCGCGGGCTGGCTGCCGGTCACGCTGCAGCTGTGCACCGGTCACTACACCGTGGCGGTCGAGCTGGACGGCAACGACAAGCCGACGGGCTGGCGACCGCGGCAGTTCCGCGAGCTGTCGAGCTTCGCGGCCATGTGGCTGCGCAACGTCAGCCAGCAGCAAGGTGGCATCGCCGGCATCATGTCGGCTATTACGCGGTAATAGCACCGCAGGAGGCAGGTCATGGACCAGGACAAGCTGCGGGTGCTGTCGCGCCCGTTCACGGACATCAAGATGCGGCCGGGCCGCAACGGCCAGGCGATCCAATACGTCGAAGGGCACGCCATCGTGCAGCGCCTGAACGAGGCGCTGGCGGGCGACTGGAGCTTTCGTGTGCTGGAACGCGAGGTGCTGGAACAGGAAGTGCTGGTGCTGGTCGAGCTGCGCGCTGGCGACGTCGTCAAGCACGCGTTCGGTGGTTCCGAGCTGACGCGCAGCCGCGAGGGCAAGGTAGTCAGCGTGGCCGATGACCTCAAGTCGGCCGCAACGGATGCGCTCAAGAAGGCCGCGACGCTGTTGGGCGTCGGGCTGCAGCCGTGCACCGTGGAGGAGGCGCCGGCACCGCCGCAGGGTCCAAAGCTGGTGCAGCCGGCGGCGGAAGGTGAGGAGCCGGGCGTGCCCGACGCCAACCGGCTGACGCGCAAGCAGGCCGAGTTCATCGCCAAGCTGGCCAAGACAAACGGTCTCGGCAAGGGCGAGGTCGAGGAGTTGGCGCGCAAGCGCTACGGCAAGACCTCGGCTTTCCTGACGGTGCGCGAGGCCAGCGACCTCATCCAGGCGCTCAACGCCGCGTAGGAGGTCGGCATGGAGTTCTTGCAGGCGGCGGACCGGGCGGCGCTGCACGTGAGTGTCAGTCAGATCAAGGGATTCCAGTCGTGCCCGAGACGCTACCAGCTCAGGCATGTGCTGGGCGCGAAGCCCGAGCACCGGTCCGCCAACCTGGTGCTCGGCACGGCGGTGCACACCGCGCTGGCTGGATTCTACCAGGCGCTCAAGGGCGGCGTCGTGCCGGCGGACGAGGAACTGTTCGAAGCCGCGAGGTTGTCGTTGGTTGAGGCGGCCAAGCAGGATCCGCCGATCCTGCTGGAAGACGGCGAGACCTTGGCCGACCTCCTCGCCACCGCCGAGGCACTGGTCCGCACCTTCCTGGCCGGGGTCGAGCGCCCCGACGAGGTGCTGGCGGTCGAGGTGCCGTTCTTCATGGACATCATTGAGCCCGATTCAGGGGTTATCCTTGAGGAACAGCTGACTGGCTACATCGATGCCGTGGTCCGGTTCGGCGATGACCTCGTCGTGCTGGAGCACAAGACGGCGGCGCGGGCCTGGTCGCAGGACCAGCTCGACTTCGACCTGCAGGTGGCGCTCTACCAGGCCGCGACCGATGCGGCGCGGGTTCGGCTGCAAGTGGTGTGCAAGACCAGGGTGCCCAAGCTGATGTTGCACGATCTGGTGCGGAGTCAGCAGGAGCAGCGCGAGGCCGTGGTCATCGTGTGCAGGGTGCTGGATGCCATCCGGGCTGGCGCCTTCTGGCCGGCGCCGGGTTGGGCGTGCAAGACCTGCGAGTACCGCAAGCAGTGCCGCGGGTAGCGGCGGGGACGAGGGCGCGGCGGCGCCTTCGTCCCTATTTACGGGGCGCTGTCGGATCTCTCCTACGCCTCCGACAAGCCGGTCCGGCACTTCGTACCGCCGCGACCTGTTGACCATGATGGTGTGGTCGTCGACAACTCCTCGGCGATGCGAAGCGGCTGCTGTGGCGCGATGTTGCTGCCCGATCCGGCTCCAGCCGCGTCAAGGTGACCGACAAGGCCATGCCTGTCGGAAAACTTCGGTCGCCGTCGGCCGGCCGTCCGCGCCGCATAGAAGTCGCTCTTGCGCGCGGACGCGCCATGATGACTGTCGACAAGTCGCCCTTGCCGGACCGACGCACTGCGCGTACCTTGAAGGCTCGCGCATCGGCACGGGTGCCTGGAGGCCGCAGTGAAAGTCCAAGTCGTCATTCATGAAGCGCAAGAGGGTGGCTACTGGGCTGAAGTTCCGGCCATCGCGGGCTGCATGACCCAGGGCGAGACCTGGGAGGAACTACTCGCCAACCTCTACGAGGCCATCGAGGGCGCGCTGCAAGTGCCTGTTGGGCGGCATGATGCGGACGAAGGCGGGCGCCTGTTCGAGCTCGCCGTATGAGTTCGATCAGCGGCAAGCAGCTGTGCCGGGCGCTCGAGAAAGCGGGCTGGCAGTTGCGGCGCATTCACGGCAGTCATCACATCTACGGCAAGGACGGGTCGGTCGTGCGCCTGACCGTGCCGGTGCATGGGAATACGCCCTTGAAGATCGGGCTGTTGCATGCGTTGCTGAAGGCGGCGGCGTTGCGAGAGGAGGACGTGCGGTAACGGAATGGCCTTGCAGTGCAGCCGCCGAAGCCGATGACGTCGACGGGGGAGGCTTTCCAGGCGGAGCCGTCGCCGAGCCGGCCGCTGTATCCTGCCCCAGCACCTGCCCCGCCTCTGCCAAGGCGCGCACCGACACCACCGCCCGCACCTACCGCATCGCGGGCCGCGTCTCGCACGCCGGATACCCGTTGGCCACAATGGTGTGGTCGTCTGACCACGCCGATGCGAAGCCCGCCTGCCGCAGGCCGGGCCGGCGAGGCTCGTGCCGAGCCTCAGCTATTACCGGGTAATATGATGCAAACCGAGTGCCATTCATGGGATATGGATGATGACGGGAACTCTATCCGTGTCGGTCGGGCGTGGCGGTGCCTCTTTGCCTTCCGCGGAGGTGCCAACACGACATCCGCTGTCGCACTCCGACCAGACGGTCGCTCCGGGCCTGCCGACGCTGCGCTACACTTGAAGGCGTGGCCGTGACGTTCACGGTCGCGCCGAGCTACCAGGAGTGCCGGCCAGGCGGCAGGCAACATCGGCCCTGGTCGACACGGGCCACGCCAAAGGAGGCAACATGAAGATCCTGCTCGCGATCATGCTGCTCCTCTCGTGGAGCAGCGACTACGATTTCATCCGCGCCATGCGGCTGCACTCGACCATTGAGCGCACTCGGTGGTGGAACTATCGGACAGACCAGGGGATTCAGGAGAACGAGGTGGCGCACCATTGCGCCGAGGGCACGCGGACGGCGTAGGGCACGGGCAGGCATCTGGATAGCCGGATGCCTGCCGTGTGCAGGCGTGGTGGATCCCCTTCTTCCTTATCCCAGAAAATGTAAATAGAATTGAGCGCTTGTCGCCGGCTACGACTTGACGGTCAGCCGCACGACCCGCAGCACGGCGCGCAACTGTGCGCCGTCGAGGCGATCCAGCACCTGGCCGATCTCGACTCGCACGTCTCGCGTGGCCATGCGCG
>CAIXAA010000068.1 GCA_903917305.1 uncultured Myxococcales bacterium
CCAGGCATGGGCGCCCAGCGGCAGGAAGGCCAAGAAATTGCAGAGCTCGTAGAGGTGCAGCAGCGTCTGGCGGTCCATCGGCGTCGGGCGGTGGCTCAGGGCGGTGCCGAACAGGAGGACGGCACCGCCGGCGCTGGCGCCCAGCAAAAGCGCGCGCGGCCTGAGGATTCCCGGCGTGTCGCGGGCGCGCAGGTAGTAGAAGCCGACGAACATCGCGAACGGGAAGATGGTCGGCCACGCGAGGTCCCAGCGCGGACCGCCGAGGTTGGACAGCGTCGTGTTGAGCATGGAAGCCGCGAGAAGCAGGACCATCCAGGCGGGGTACTGCTGCGCGAACTCGTCCCAGGCAAGGCGTGCGGCGCTGCGGCGGGTGGGCAGGGCGACGGCGGCGGTCTCGGGCGTCATCGGTCATCCAAGGCAGTTGCAGCCAGGACGGCAGCATCCAGAGCGAGCGCCTGTCCTGTCAAGCAACGACATCGACACAAGGCTTGCGTGAACGCCGCTTGCCGGCTAACGTGTTCTCGTGATGGGAGTCCGCGCGCGCCAACCGAATCTTCGCCTTCGCAGCCTCGCTGCCGGCGCGGGTCTGTTGCTGCTGGCGCAGGCGATAGGCCTCAATCTCCTCTGCTTTTGCGGCTCTTGCGAGCTGAGCCAGGCGATTGGCCTGCACGCCGATGGCGAGCAGGAACACCCTTGCTGCCGGGAGGCCAAGGCACGCGAACGCCAGGAAGTCCGCAAGCACACGACGGTTTCCGGCGAGCACCGCTGCTGTGACGGCGCGCATGGCGTCACCAGCGTCGATGCCAACGTGTGCGAGCGTCAGGCCGTGACGAGCCCGCAGGCAGTGCCGGTGTTCGTGGCACTGCCCCAGGGGACGGATGGCCCGCAGCCGCACCAGCGCACGCTGGCCGTGGCGACCCGGCCGCGCGCACCGCCGCTCCGCCCTGGACCGGCGCTGTACCTGCAGCACGCTTCCCTGCTGATCTAGACCCAGGCGGCCCAGCGCCTTGCGCGAGCGATTCCACGGCGACGTTGGCCGGAATCGCAGCGGCCGCCCCCCTCCAGACGACCAGACGGACTCGGCTCCGCCCGATGCGCAACCGTGCGCGTTCGGTGGACCGTCCCCTGCCGAGACGGAGCAAGGTCATGACCGACAAGACGAATCAACCGAAGGGCGGCGCGCGCAAGTGGGGTCTCGCGCTGCTGTTTGTCGCGATGGCGGCGGGGCTCGGCTTCCTCGTCGTCGAGCAGGGCAAGGCGGACGCCGCGCGGTCGCAGGACGCGACCTACACGTGCCCGATGCACCCGACCGTGAAGGCGCGCGAGCCAGGAAAGTGCCCGATCTGCGGGATGTACCTGGCGCGGGTGGACGCATCTTCTCCGGCTCCGGCTCCGGCTCGGGATCCGGCTCGGGTTCCGGCTCCGGCTCCGGCTCGGGATCCGGTCCCGGTTCAGGCTCCGGCGGCGAATCCCGCAGTTCTCGCAGCCTACGCAGCGCTCTACGAACCCCTGGTCGCCGGCGACGCCGCCAAGGCCCACGCAGCCGCGGCCGCACTGGCGGCAGCGGGCAAGGATGATGCGCAACTCGTTGCTGCACTTCGCGATTTTCCTGCGGAGTTGAAGGCCCAACGCGCCCGTTTCTCCGCCATCTCCGAACGCCTCATCGCCCGCGCTGGCACCCATCCCGGCGCGGCCGGCAACCTGGAGGTCGTCTACTGCTCCATGGCGCCGGGCCGCTGGCTGCAACCTGCTGGACCCGTTCGCAATCCCTACTTCGGCGCCGAGATGCTGGCCTGCGGCGAAGTGCAGGGCAACCCCGCCACCGCCGGGAGCAAGCCATGAACCGCCTGCGCCTGTTCACGTTCTGCCTTGGCACGCTGCTGGCCCAGCCGCTGCTGGCCGAGGAGCGCAGCTCCCAACTTTCCGCATTGATTCAGGACGCGCTGACGCGCAACCCCGACGTCGCCGCCGCGCGCGAGCGCATCCAGGCCGAGCGCCAGCGTGCGCCGCAGGCGTCGAGCCTGCCGGATCCCATGGTTTCGCTGGGCTACCAGAACGACGGCTTCACGTCGCTGCCGCTGGGGACGATGCCGACGACGTACTTCACGCTGATGGCCACGCAGCCGCTGCCGTACCCGGGCAAGCGTCAGGCGCGCGAGCAGGCGGCGGCGGCGGGCGTCGACGTGGCGCGGGCGCGGGTCGACAGGTTGCTGCGCACCTTGGAGGCGGACGTGGCGCGCGGCTACGTCGGCCTGCTGCTGGCGCGCGGCCAGCTGCGGCTGCTGCAGGCGCAGGAGGCGCTATGGCAGAGGGCCGAGGCGCTGGCGCGCACGCGTTACGAGGTCGGTCAAGGCAGCCAGACGGACGTGCTGCGCGCCCAGCTGCAGCGCACGCGGCTGCGGCAGACGCGCGCCGGGCTGGAGGCGGAGGCGCAAGGTCGGCGCATCGAGTTGAATCGACTCGCGGTTCGTCCGCTGGAGGCGCCGCTGGCCACGGCCGAGCGCCTGGAGGACCTGCCGCTGCCCGCGGTGCTGCCGGATGCGGTGACGCAGGCGCTGGCGGAGAGTCCGGATCTGGCCATCACGGCGGCGAGCGTGGCGCAGGTGGGCAAGCGCATCTCCCTGGCGCAGATCGAGGCCAAGCCGGACTTCTCGGTCACGGCCGGGCTGATGCCGCGCGGCAAGCTGGAGCCCATGTGGCTGCTGTCGGTTGGCGGAAACCTGCCGATTCATTCGGGAACGCGCCAGGATCACGCCGTCGCCGAAGGCAAGCACCTGCGCGCCGCCGAGGAGCAGGCTGCCGAGAGCGTGCGCCAGCTCGTCGCCTGGAGGACGCGCGACCGCATGGTGCAGCTGCGGGCGGTGCTGGAAACCTGCCGTTTGTACAAAGGATTGCTGGCGCAGTCGGAGGCGACGCTCAAGTCGTCGCTGACGCAGTACGGGGTCGGGCGTCTGCCCTTCGCCGCGGTGCTCGACGCGCTGGGCGGGCAACTGGCCGATGAGAATGGCTATCTCGCCGTGCTGGCCCAGGCCCAGGCGCTGGCCATTGCGCTGCGCGAGATCGATCTGGGACCGACGCGCGCCATTGGCAGCGGCGGCGCAATGGCGTCGGCGTCGTTGCCCGGCGCCGGCGCATCGATGCCCAGCAGCGGCGCCAGCTCGATGTCCGCCCCAGCCGGCAGCCCCGACACGGGCGCCAGCCCTTCGATGTGAGGAGATCTGTTCCATGGCGGATACACAAGCAACATCGCAGGAAGGCGTTGGTTTCGGAGGAAGCATCTTCCTGCTGCTGCTCGGCGCAGCGCTCGGCGCCGGCGGCATGGCGGCGTATGGGCACCTCGCGCATCCCGCAGCGCAGGAGGCGCACGCGCCCAAGGCGCGCTACCACTGCCCGATGCACCCGACGTACACCAGCGATCGGCCAGGAGATTGCCCGATCTGCGGCATGAAGCTGACATTGATCGGCTCCGGCACGCCGATGACGCAGCAGCCGCGGGTGGATGGCCTGAGCACCGTGCAGATCTCGCCGGAACGCCAGCAACTTCTCGGCGTGCGCGGCGTCGCTGCGGCGATGGGCC
>CAIXAA010000069.1 GCA_903917305.1 uncultured Myxococcales bacterium
GGCGGGTTGCTCGAGGCGCCGCTGCCGCTGCACGCGCCGCTGCACGTCGTCGGGGCGCTCGCCAACACGCGGCGCACGTACCGCGTGCCGCTGCGCGCGCTGGGAACCGAGCCCGGCACGGACGAAGTCGTGACGCTCGAGCTGGACCACAGCCGCTATTCGGTGGGGCAGGACCGCTTCGAGCTGGAGTTCGAGCACGCGCGGGCCGCGCAGCTCGCGCCGCTGTTGTACGCGTTCCTGGCGGAGATCGATGTCCGCGCGGAACCCGCGGAGGAGTCGAAGTACGCTCAGCTCTTGCGGAGTCTTGAGAGCTAGAGCGCCGACCGACTTTCGTTGAGCGGCGCTCCCCTGGAGCCGGTGCGTCCGCATCGGCGCACGCGGCGACCCGACAACACTGCCGAGCACCCAATCAGAAACGGGTTTCTGATTGGTGCTCTAGTCGGCCCGCTGCGTCTGCGCCGGCAGGAAGAACGACAGGCCGAAGGTCGCCATCGTGTTGCCCGAGAACTGGGCACCGGGCGCCTTGCCGTTGCGATCGACCGCCAAGGTGCGCTTCACGAGCAGCTCGCCGATGTCCAGGTTGAGCGCGACGACGTTGGTCAGGAACAGCCGCACGCCGCCGGAGACGCCCGGCGCGACCGAAATGCCCGAAGCGACGACGGGATCGCCGCCGATGCTGGCGATGCCGACCGACAGGTTGACGTGCACGTCGAACGCCAGCGGGAGCGCGCCAAAGGCGACGAACTTGCCGGTCAGCGGCGAGACGCCGACGTGGGCACCGCCGAGGAACTTGAGGCTCGACGCGGCCATCGTGAAGTCGGTATTCGCTTTCTGCACCTTGACTTCGATGTCCTTGGCCATCTGCGTCTGGACCGGGATGCCGACCGCCAGGTCCGCGCCGACATTGAGCCAGTCGTAGAGGTGCAGGTCATAGCGCAGACCCGGCAGCAGGTTGCGCATGTAGGTGTCGCCGATCGTGCTGCCGAACTGCACCGCCAGCTCGCTGCGGCCGGCGCGGTGTTGCAGCAGGCGGCGCACGACGGGCGCGTTGGCCAGCACGTCGTCGTCTGCGGCGCGCGCGTCCGGCACGAACGCGGTCAGGCCCAGCGCGACGGCCAGCAGCAAGATGCGCAGGGTGCAAGCGCGGGCCTTCATCGTTGGTACCTGTACTGGACGGTGGGCGGAATCCATAGGCCGATCTTGGCTCCGACGAAGACCTGCTGCATGAGCGAATCGCCAGCTTGGAACTTCTCCGTGAAGAGGATGTCCTTGAGCTCGAGCGCGAGCGTCAGCCAGCGCAGCGTGTGGATGCGCACGCCGCCGCCGAACTCGCCCGCGGGCTTGATGTCCGTGTTGCGCGAGGTGCGGACGGCGCCGCCGCCGGCGAGCACGTAGGCGTCGACTTGCAGCACCGCGAGGCCAAAGCTGGCGAACTTGCCGAAGACCGGGGCGAAGTGGACCTCGCCGAAGCCGCCGGCCTGCATCTCCGACTTCTCGGGGAACAGGCCGTAGTTGGTCTGCACGTCAGCAAAGCCGGTGGTTTCGCTGCCGAACCACTTCGAGGCGCTTGCGCCGATGGCCCAGTGCTCGTTGAGGTGGAACAGCAGCCCGGCGTCGGCCGAATAGTGGTGCACCCACGGGTCGTTCAGGCTCGTCGCGCCGCCCAGCAGGATCTCCAGGCGGTGCGCCTTGAGAAGGTAACGCTGCTGAAAGACGCGAATGGACTTCTGCAGTTCCGCTTCGCCTTGCTCCGCCAGCTCGCGCGACAGCGCCGAGTGCGTCTTGGCGGCGGGCGCAGCTTCCGCGGATGGCGCGACATCCGCCGCTGGCTCGCCGCCAGGCGCGGTCTCCGCGGCCGGATCCGTCGTCTGCGCAAGCGCGCCGGCGGGCAGCAAAAACAGCAGCATCCACAGCAGGTGCAGAGGGGCTCGGCTCATCGCTCGGCGTTCGTTCATCGCGCCCATTTCCCCCGATCCGACTTCGCTTGACCCCAAGTGCCTCGCGTCCAAATCCATCGCGCTCAAATCCTTCACCGCGGCGGCAGGTTGTCGCGGGCATCGGGATCGTCGTGGTGCAGACTCGGAAGGGCCGCGAAGGGCACGGAACACCGAACGATGTTA
>CAIXAA010000070.1 GCA_903917305.1 uncultured Myxococcales bacterium
CGTGCGGCGCGTGCACCGGTTGCAGCAACCGCAGATCCGCTGCGAAATCATCGAGACGCGCCTTCTCGGAGACGTCCAGGTACAGCTGCCCGCGCAAAATCGCCAGGTGCACGTCCGCCGCACCGGCCTGCGGACCTTGCAGCGCGAATGGCTGCGCCCGCCCGCCTTGCAGCACGTGCAGCGTCAGCTCCGCCGTCGTTGGCGGGCAGGACGGCGCCGGATCGCGCGGATCTCCCGCGATGCACAGATCGAACTGGTTGGACACGGCGGCCGGCAGCGGCTGCACCGGGTCATCGGCGGACGGCGGCCCGGGACAGTCGTTCACGGCGCCGCAGTTGCGGCAGCGCGGATCCAGGGAGGCGCGCGGCGCCGGTCCGCCTGCCAGCCACAGGTCCGGCTGCCACAGGCCGCGCTGGCAGTGCGCAAGCCCTGCATCGGCAAAGCGAAGGTGCGGACTGCGGCGCCGCGCCAGCACCCCGCGCACCCGGGCGCCATGCGCCAGACCGCCCGGCGCCGGCGCCAGGACCACGAGCAGCGGCGCGGCGGCTTCGAGGCGGTCCAGGAGCGCGTCGTCCAAGCGGTCCAGGCGCACCCGCAGCATCGGCACCAGCCGGGCACGGCGCAGCGCGGCACACCAGGCCGGCAGGCCCGGCGGCGGATCCGCTTGCAGATCAGCGCACAAGCCACCGACCGATCGCTGGCGCGCCACCTGCAGCTGCGCCTGCGCTGGCGCCAGCGCGCCGTCCTGCGGCCACGCAGGCACTCCCGACCAGGGCATCCATGACAGTTCGCGCCGCTTCAATCGATGTTCCCGTGCACTGGCGCACCCGCGCTGCCGAAGCTCGCCGCGACGATCTGCGTCCGGCGAAGGAGAGCCTCTCAGTAGCCCTCGTCATCCGCAACAAAAAGTTGAATCCGTTTGACAGCGCGTTCCCGTTGTACCTAGACTTGACGTGTCGGTCTCTGTGGGGGTGCGTGATGTCCATTTCTCGGCGAAATTTCCTGGCCCTGCTTGGCACCGCAGTCGCGGGTGCCTCTGCAGTCGGCGCAACTTCGGGCGGCTCTGCGACTTTGGGCGGTTCTGCCGCGCGCGCTGGCCGTCAGGCTGCTGCGGCCAAGGCCGGCAAGCACAACGGCGTCTGGATCGTGCGCGAAATCGGCGCAGTCCGCACGGGCGCCGTGCCCATCACGCTCACCCATCGCGAGACGGGCGAGAACCTGCTGCTCGAAGCCTGCCAGCGCGGCATGGGCCACACGCCCGTCGCCCAGAGCGCGCAGTTCGACCTGTACCTGGTCAACCAGGGCGCTGGCAACGTGCGTACTGATCGCGAGCACGTGCTTGCGGCCCGGGCGCTCGCGGGCGCGCTGGACCGCCTGCCGTCGTCGGCGCTGCCGGATGTGCTGACCATGGCGGATCGTACCGCCAAGCACCCGGAACTGCGCGAAGTCAACGACGATCTCGCCAAGGCGTAGCTGACGTCCCTCGCGGGTGCGCCGGTTCCCCCTCGGCGCTCGCGGGCTGTGCACGTCTTGCCCTGCTGATCCGCACACCACCCGCGCGTGCTGCGCCGTAGCGTAGCTGCGCGCCCGATGGGATTTCCGCGACAGCCCGCGATCGCCGCGACGAGCGCTGCGCCTCGCCTACTTCACCGCGACATGCCGCAGCAGGTTCGGGTCGTCGAGCGCCGCTCCGGCGCCCAGCACCACCGCGCTGACGGGATCATCGGCGATCAGCACCGGCAGCCCGGTCTCTTCGCGCAGCAGCAGCTCGATGTCGCGCAGCAGCGCCCCGCCACCCGCCAGCACGACGCCCTTGTCGACGATGTCGGCGGACAGCTCCGGCGGCGTCTTCTCCAGCGCGGCGCGCAGCGCCTTGACGATCTCCGACAAAGGCTCGCTCAGCGCCTCGCGAATCTCGTCCGAGCTGACGATCACCGTCTTGGGCACGCCGGCGGCCTGATCGCGCCCCTTGACCTCCATGGTCACGGTGTCCGGCCGCGGCCAGGCGTTGCCGATCTGGATCTTGATGGCCTCGGCCGTCCGCTCGCCAATCAAAAGGTTATACTTTCTGCGGAGATGGCTGATGATCGCCTGGTCCATGCGATCGCCGCCGACCTTGAGCGAGTGGCTGTAGACGATGCCAGCCAGCGAAATCACGGCGACTTCCGTCGTGCCGCCGCCGATGTCGACGATCATGTTGCCCGCCGGCTCCGTGATGGGCAGCCCGGCGCCGATCGCGGCGGCCATCGGCTCCTCGATGAGGTACACCTCGCGGGCGCTGGTCGACTCGGCGCTCTCGCGCACGGCGCGCTTCTCGACGTCCGTGATGCCGAACGGCACGCAGATGATGACGCGCGGCCGCACGAGCGTCCGGTTCTTCTGCGCTTTCGCGATGAAGTAGCGCAACATCGCCTCGGTGATCTCGAAGTCGGCGATGACGCCATCGCGCATCGGGCGGATCGCTTCGATGCCGACCGGCGTGCGGCCCAGCATCTCCTTGGCGTCCTTGCCGACGGCGAGCACGCGCCGCTCGCCGCGCTTGTCGACCTGCACCGCGACGACCGATGGCTCGCGGCTGACGATGCCGCGCCCCTTGATGTAGATCAGCGTCGTCGCCGTGCCCAGGTCGATGGCGATATCGTTTGAAAATAGTGAGTTGAACCAACCGACCACGGGCACCGTCGTCCCGGCGCGGAGCGCTCGCAGGGCACAGGATGCACCCAGAGCGCGCGTCGGGGCCGCCAAGGTAACAGGCGGTCCGGTGATTCGGCAAGACCGGTGGCTGGTTACCGGATAATCATCAGGTTCTGCGCTAGAGCGCCGAGCCGGCGCGACCGCATCGGCGCGCTCGGCGACCAGACGACACTGCGGAGCACCCCATCA
>CAIXAA010000071.1 GCA_903917305.1 uncultured Myxococcales bacterium
CAATCGTCGTCACGCGAGGCCTCGCCAGCAGTTGGATGGCGCGAGGGCCGCCAGCGCGCTATCCTAGCGACCGCATCGGCAAACGAATAGCGAAGGAGTGTGCGAGATCCTGGACCTCACCCTGCCCGCTCCGCCCGCGCCGACCTGCGATGGCCGCATCGATCCGAAGGTGCACACGGCGCTGGCGACCGAGACCATCTACGGTCCGGTGCCGTCGCGCCGCTACGGCAACACGCTCGGGCTGAATTTGCTGCCATCTGCGCATAAGCGCTGCACTTTGCGCTGCACCTACTGCCAGCTGGGACCTGAAGGCAAGGCGGAGACGCCCTACCCGACCGTGGCGCAATTCGAGGGCGAGCTGCGGGGCGCTCTGGAATACCTGAACGCTCACGGCGACTTTCGCGGAATGGTGCTGCACGGCCTGGTGCTGAGCGGCAACGGCGAGACGACCATGCATCCGGAGCTGGGTGCGGCCATCGACGTCTTGCTCAGGCTGCGGGCGGAGTTGGCGCCGGGCGTGCCGACGATCCTGCTGACGGGCGGCACGGAGCTGGGGCGGCCCGAGGTGCGCGCGGCGGTGGCGCGGCTCGACGAGGTCGCGGTCAAGCTGGACGCAGGGACGCAAAAGACCTTTGAGCGCCTGAACATGCCGATCACGCCGATCACCATCCGCTCGATTGCGGAGGCGGCGGCGCTGTTGCCCAACGCCGTGGTGCAGACGTTGCTGGTGCACGGAAGCGTCGACAATACGGTGGCTTCGGAGATCGACCCCTGGCTGGAGCTGGTGCGCATCGCACGGCCCAAGCGCGTCGACCTCTACACGCTGGCGCGGCCGCCGATCGAGAAGAAGCTGCGCAGCGTGCCGGCGCCGGTGCTCGAGGCGATTGCGCAACGGGTGCGACAAGAGTTGTCGATTCCGTGCCGCGTGTTCGCAGAGGGCTTGAACGATTAGCTTTTCTTGGGCTTCATGGCCGCCATCATCGCCTTGAGCTGGGCGCGCGGCTGGTCCGTCATGCGGCTGAACTCCTGCCCGGCCTTGAGCACCTCGCCGCCGTCGAAGACGACGCACTCGCCGGTCATGAAGGCGGCCATCGGCGACAACAGAAATGCAGCCAGATCCGCAAGTTCTTCCGGGCGGCCGAAGCGACCGAGGGGAATCTGCTTCTTGGCATCCTCCAGCATCTGCGGCGGCATCAGGCGGCCGAACGCGCCTTCGGTGGGGAACGGACCGGGCGCGATGCCGTTGAGGCGAATGCCGTAGGTGGCCCACTCGACGGCGAGCGACTTCATCATGGCGAGCACGCCGGCCTTGGCGGCGGCGCTGGGCACGACGAAGGCCGAGCCGGTCCATGCGTAGGTCGTGAGGATGTTCAGGACGTTGCCGCCGCTCTCGCGCGCGATCCAGCGGCGGCCGAGCTCCGTGGTGCAGTGGAACGTGCCGCCGAGGACGATCTGGACGACGGCGCCAAAGGCGGCGGGCGACAGGTCTTCGGTGGGCGCGAGGAAGTTGCCGGCGGCGTTGTTGACCAGCGCCGTCACGGGGCCGAGCTCGCGTTCGATGGCGTCGACGGCAGCGGCGACGGCGGCGGGGTCGCGGACGTCGCATTGGGCAAACGCCGCGCGGCCGCCGGCGGCGGTGATGGCGGCGACGGTCTCTTGCAGCGGCTCCAAACGGCGGCCGGCGACGCCGATGGCGGCACCGAGGCTGGCGCAGCGTTCGGCCATCGCGCGGCCCAGGCCGGTGCCGCCGCCGGTGATGAGAATCGTCTGGCTGGCCAGGAGGTTGGGCTGGAACATGGGTGGCCTCGGTGGTTCGGGTTCGGCGAGTTTAGCGCGGCAGGAAGCGGAGCGGTAGCCGGAGCCGGTCCCGGTTCGGGTTCCGGTCCCGGTTCGGGTCCCGGTTCGGGTCCCGGTTCGGGTTCCGGTTCGGGTTCCGGTTCGTGTCTCGACGCTGGACCCGCACAAGCATCTGCGCCATTCTCCCCCCCGCGGAGGTCCTGATGCTGCAACCAAGGTTCGCGATCCTGTGCCTGACCCTGGCCGCGTGCTCGCAGGCCGCCGCGCCGGCCCACACCGCCGATGTCACCGCGGCGGCCGATGCCAGCACGACCGACATCGTTCGTCCGCCGCGCACGCCGCCCGATCGCACGCCGTACGCGCACCCGATCGTCGGCACGCAAGGACAAGGCAACACGATTCCGGGTGCTTGCGTGCCGCATGGCATGGTCAAGGTCAGCCCCGACACGGAGAACGGCGGCGGCAGCATCGTCGGCTACGAGTACACCTCCACGAAACTGCAGGGCTTTGCCCACACGGAACTGGAAGGACCGGGCGGCTCGGCCTACGGCTACGGCCACATCCTGGTCACGCCCGTCGTTGGCAAGGTCGCACCGGGCCTGGACAAGAACGCCAGCGGCTTCTCGCATGACGGCGAGGTCGCGGCGCCGGGCTACTACAAGGTCAAGCTGGACAACGGCGTCACCGCCGAGTTGACCGCGTCGGCGCACGGCGGGTTGCACCGCTACACCTTTCCGCAAAGTGACGCTTCACACATCGTGATCGATATCGGCCATACCAGAGGCGATTCCCGCGGCGGACACATCGAAGTCCTCGGCACCGACAGCGCGCGCGGCTACGGTGACTACTCGGTCTGGCCGCTTTTGACCGGCTTGCTGGACGGCTGGGACAAGGGCACGACCGGGCTGACGCGCATCTGGTTCTCGGCGAAATTCAGCAAGCCTTTCAAGACTTCCGGCACGTGGCACGGCGACGCTTCAGGCGCGGACCTCAGCACCGATGGCGTGAACATCGGCGCCTGGTTCGACTTCGCCACCACCGACGGCGAAGCCATCGAGGTTCGCGTCGCGCTCTCGTACATCTCGGCGGAGCAGGCGGACAAGAACCTTGCGAAAGAATTGCTGACTCCGACCTTCGAGGCCGCTCGGCAGACGGCGGCGAGCGGCTGGAACGACCTGCTGGCACGCGTCGAGGTCGAAGGGCCCTCGGATGTCGACAAAACGCGTTTCTACACAGCGCTTTACCACGCATTCCTTCAACCATCGGACTACACCGAGGATGGCCAGTTCTGGGATGGCGGCGACGGCACCGGCAAGGTGCGCGACACGGGCGGCCGCCGCTACTTCGCCGACGACTGGTGCATGTGGGACACCGCCAAGACGACGCATCCGCTGCTGACGCTGCTGGAACCGGATGCGGCGCAAGACATGGTGCAGTCGATGGTCTGGCACTACGAGTCGGCCGGCTGGTTCAGCAAGTGCAGCTGGAACGCCACCGGCGATTCCCGCGTGATGACAGCCAACTCGCCGTTCTGCGTGGTCGCGGACGCCTGGGTCAAGGGGCTGCGCAACTTCGACGAGAAGACCGCCTGGCAGGCCATCTGGAAGGGCGCGACGCAGGACAGCACGACGCCCATGGATGCGGGCGCTTGCGGCTACCTCGACCAGGGCACGCCGGCCGCCTATGTCGCGAACGGCTGGGTGCCCAAGGAGTGCGACAACGGGCAAGCGGCGTCGATGACGCTCGAATACGCCTACAACGACTGGTGCGCGGCGCAAGTGGCTGATGGTGTGAAGGAAACATCGGCGCGCGACACGCTGCTGGCGCGGGCGAAGAACTACAAGAACGTCTGGAATCCGGCGCACGGCTTCATGCAACTGCGCAGGATCAATGGCGAATGGGTGGAACCCTTCGATCCGACCGCCGTGTCCGGCTTCACCGAGGCCAACTCCTGGATCTACTCGTGGTACGCGCCGCACGACATCTGCGGGCTCATCGACCTGATGGGCGGCAAGGACGCGTTCGTGGCGAAGCTGGATTCCTTCTTTGGCGACGGGCACTTCGACGTGACCAACGAGCCGGACTTCCACGTGCCCTGGATGTACGTCGATGCCGGACAACCGCAGAAGACGCAGGCACTTGTCCGCAAGTTGATGACAGATCACTTCAAGGATGTGCCAGATGGCCTGCCCGGCAATGACGATTCTGGCGCGACGTCCGCTTGGTTCGTGTTTGCCGCGCTGGGTCTCTACCCGATGGCGCCCGGCGAGGCGTGGTACCACATCAGCAGCCCGCTGTTCGACCGCGCGACGCTGTACCTGGAGCCGAAGTTTGCGGACAGCAAGACCTTTGTCATCGAGGCCCAGGGCAACAGCGAAGCGAACGTCTACATCCAGTCCGCGACCTTGAACGGCAAGCCGCTGACGCAAGCGCGCATTCGCCACGAGGACATCGTCGCGGGCGGCAAGCTCGTGCTCGTCATGGGCGCCGCGCCGTCGTCGTGGGCGGCAGAAGGCCTCTGCCAGAAACCGTAGAATTGGAGCGATCATGCGCATCTGTCTGCAATGTGGCGCATCCACCGATGCGGCGAACTGTCCAGCCGACGGCATGGCCACCGTGGTCGAGGGCGTGCAGCCGGGCAAGACCTCGCTCGACATCGGCGTCCTCTTCGCAAGTCGTTACCGCATCACGGGAATCCTCGGGCGCGGCGGCATGGGCGCGGTCTACGCGGCGCAGCACACCGGGACCGGCCAGGCGGTGGCCATCAAAACGCTGCTGCTCGACGGCGAGGACGACCAGACGGCCGTGCGGCGCTTCTTTCGCGAAGCCAAGCTGACGGCTAGCCTGGAACATCCCAATACTATTCGCGTTTTCGACTTCGGCCAGTCCGATGACGGCGTCTACTTCCTCGCGATGGAGTGCCTGCGCGGCGGTTCGCTGGCCGACCGGCTCAAGCGGCAGAACGACAAGCCGGTGCGGCTCGCGGAGGAGGAGGCGATTCGCATCGGCTGCGACGTGCTGCGCAGCCTGGCGGAGGCGCACAGCATCGGCCTGGTGCACCGCGACTTGAAGCCGGCGAACATCTTCCTGCACCAGCTCGGCAGCGGCGAAACCGTCGTGAAAGTGCTGGATTTCGGAATCGCAAAGTCCAACGACAAGTCACTGACGCGCACCGGCACCTCGCTGGGCACGCCGTCCTACATGAGCCCGGAACAGGTGATGGGCAGCGCGCTCGATGGCCGCAGCGACCTGTATTCGTTGGGCATCGTGCTGTTCGGCTGCGTTGCGGGGGCACTGCCGTTCGAGGCGGACTCCTCCTACTCCATGATGATGCAGCACATCTCGGTGGAACCGCCGGATCTTCGCACGCTCGATGGCGCCAATGTCTCCGCGGCGTTTGCGACAGTGGTCCGCAAGGCGCTGGCCAAGAAGCCAGAAGAGCGCTTCGCCGACGCGGCGGAGATGCGCGGGGCGCTGGAAGCCGCGGCCAAGGCGCCGCTGGCACCGCCGCCGCCGCCGGGACGCGCACCGCTCCGGCATCCCGGTCCGGCGCCAAAGGCGGCGCCGCAGTCGGCCGCGCCCCTGCCACCGACGCATGCGACGCCCAAGCAGCCGCTGCCGACGCCGCAGGCGCCGCAACCGCCCGCACAGCCGCCCAAGGACAAGACGGTGAAGGTCGCGCTGGCGATCGTCGGCGGTCTGGTCGTGCTCGGCGGACCCGCGGCTGCACTCTGGCAATTTGGCGTGATTGGCAAGCCGGCCGCGGCCCCTGCCGCCGCGCCGGCTGCGGCTCCGGCTCCGGTAGCGGCTCCGGTAGCGGCTCCGGCTGCGGCTCCGGTTCCGGTTGCCGCTCCGGCTCCAGCTCCGGCTCCGGTGGCGGCGGCCGATGCGGCTTCGGCTCCGGTGGCGGACG
>CAIXAA010000072.1 GCA_903917305.1 uncultured Myxococcales bacterium
GGAACTTGCAGGTCTGCTTGACGCAGGTGAAGGTCTTGCCGTCGGCGCTCGGCGTGCAGGTCTCGCCGGTGGCGGCGCAGGCGGGGACGCAAGCGCTGACGCACTTGTTGCTGGTCGCGTCGCAGGTCTCGTTGGCCTTGCAGGCGCCGTTGCACGGCTTGGGCGGAGCAACATCCTTGGCGACGTCGACGGTCGTGACGACGTCGACCGGGGTCGCAGCGTCCTTCGCCGTGTCGACGGCGCTGGGCGTGTCGACGCCAGGGACGATATCGTTGGTGGCTGGCGGATTGGTCGCGGCGGTGGAGCTGCACGCAGACAGCGCCAACGCAGCACACGCTCCGATCGCGAGTGCGATGGTTACATTACGCTTCATGATGGTTCAACTCCTGACGAATGTGCCGTCGGCACGTAAGGCGGTGAGGGATCACCGTCGCGGTTTCACACGTTCTCGGTCGAGATCACGCAGAATCTGCCACCCCCCGGTAGCAAGCGCAGAACAATACAGAATGCGCAGCGTGACTGTCAACGGCCCGGGGCCGTGAATCCCTGTGACGATCATGCTACAGGAGCACGTCGAGCGGATCGCCGGCAGCCAGCGCCGGCCCGTCCGCGGGCCGCACAACCAGGTAATCCGCCTGGGCAAAGTGGGCCACTTCGGCCGAACCGCGCTGCGGCAGGATCTCCACGGCCACGCCTTGCGCCGTCGTCCGCAGCCGCGCCGGCGCGATCTCCGTGCGCGGCCCCACCGGCGGCAGCGCGGCCAGCGACGGCAGCGGCACGGTCTGCCAGTCCACGCGCCGGGCCCCTTGCAGCGCCGCCAACGCCGGTTGCAGGAAGAGGACGGCGCAGACGTACGCACTGACCGGATTGCCCGGCAGCCCGAAGGCGAGCTTCTTGCCGCGCGTGGCAAACAGGAACGGTTTCCCGGGCTTGATGCGAATGCGGTGCACGTGGCAGGTCGCGCCCACATCGTTCAGTGCCGGCGCCACGAAGTCGTAGGCGCCCACCGACACGCCGCCCGACAGCACGATGACGTCCGCCTGCTGCCACGCCGCTTCGATGGCCTGGCCCAGCGCCGCGCGATCGTCGCCCGCCACGCGGCACTGCACGACGCTGCCGCCCGCCGCCTGCACCAGCCCGGAGACGGTGTACAGGTTCGAGTCGCGGATCTGGCCCGGTCCCGGCACGGCGCTCACCGGCACCAGCTCATCGCCCGTCGGCAGCACGGCCACGACCGGCCGGCGCCGCACGGGCACCTGCGCATGGCCAAAAGCCGCGAGCACGCCCAGCCTTGCCGCGCCCAGCTGTTCGCCGGCCGCCACGACCACGTCGCCGATCGCCACTTCGCTGCCGCGCCGCGCGATGTGCCGCTCCGGCCGGATGGCGTCGAGGATGCGCCACAGCCCCGGCCCCGCCGCTTCGATGCGCTCTTGCGGCACCACGGCATCGACGCCCGCAGGCACGACGGCTCCCGTCAAAATGCGAATGCAGGTCTGCGGTTGCACCGCTCCCACGAACGGCGTTCCCGCCCGCGCCTCGCCGATCTCGCGCAGCACCGTCCCCGGCGTCGCGCAATCCGCCGCGCGCACCGCCACGCCGTCCATCACGCCGCGATCGAAGGCCGGCTGATCCAGGTCCGCGCGCGCGTCCTGCGCCAGCACGCGCCCGAGCGCGTCGCCCAGCGCCACCGTCTCGCCCGGCAGCGTCTCCACGGCGGCCAGCACGATGCGCAACGCGTCGCGAATGTCGGTCAATTCATCCATTGGCATCCTTAGTTCGGCTGGAAGCAGGCGTTGGACTGGTTGCTGCACAGGTCCTTGATCTGGCCCAGGCACGTCGTCTCGTCGTACGGGAACACGCAGCCTGCGCGCTTGGCCTGCTGGGTGCC
>CAIXAA010000073.1 GCA_903917305.1 uncultured Myxococcales bacterium
CCGCCGTGTTGTCCGTCGCGGTGCAGCCACCAGCGATGTCACAGACCTCGCTGGTGCACGGGTTCTGGTCATCGCAAGCGCTGGGCGTCTAGGGGGTGCAGACGCCTTGCACGCACGTGTCGCCGTCGGTGCAGGCGTTGTTGTCGTTGCATGGCAGGTTGTTGAGCACGAACGCGCAGCCGCTCTGGGGATCGCAGCCGTCGTCCGTGCACGGGTTGCCGTCGTTGCACACCGTCTGCGTCCCGCTGCACGCGCCGTCCTGGCAGCCGTCGTTCTTTGTGCAGGCATCACCGTCGTTGCAGCTGGCGCCGTTCTTCTTGTTGACGTACACGCACGCGCCGCCGCCGGTCATGTCGCACTTGGCATCCAGGCAAGGATCGGTCGACTTGCATTCCTTGGGCTTGCCCGACGCGCAGCCGCCGTCCTGGCAGACCTCGCCCACGGTGCAAGGGTTCTCGTCGTCGCACGTGACGCCGTTGTCGGGCGAGTGGCTGCAGCCCGTCTTTGCGTTGCAACTGTCGGCGGTGCAGGCGTTCTTGTCGTCGCAGTTCTTGGCCGCACCGGGCGCGCACAGGCCGGACTGGCAAGCGTCGCCTTCGGTGCAGACGCTGCTATCCGCGTCGCAGTTCCCGCCATCGACCGGCTTGTGGCTGCAACCCGCTGCAGCGTCACAGGCATCCACCGTGCACGGCTTGCCGTCGTCGCAGCTGCCCTCGTCCGTAATGCCGTCGCAGTCGTTGTCGACGCCGTCGCAGGTTTCGGCGACGGGCGGCAAGGCCGTGCAGTTGCTCAGGCCTTTGTCGCTGCACTGGCGCGTGCCCGCACACTTGCCGATGACGACGCCCGAGCCATCGGTCACTGCGGCAAAGCAGGTCGTTCCCGCCTTCTTGGCAGTCGCCTCGGGCGAACACGGGCAGGTTCCGAACGTGTCCTCGACCTTGTTCGGCTTGCGGACGCATTGATTGGCCGTCGTGCCTTCGGCGGTCTTGACCGGTGCGCAGATGTAGTCGGCAGGACACGCGCCGTCGCCGCCACAGGCAATGCCGCAGAACAGTCCAGCCGCGCCTTCGTCGACGCAAGTGGTACCGGAAAGCCCCGGAGACTTGCAGTCGTCGCTCTTGATGCAAGGCGAGCAAAGGCGGCCCGTTGCGTTGACGCAGACCGACACGAGATCCGACGCGGAGCTCACCTGCGCGCAGACGTATGTGGCCGGGCAGGTATCCGTGCAGGGGCCCGCGCATGTCCGGCCGCCCGGGACGGAGGCGTCGTCGAGGCAAAGCGCGCTGTCGCACTCGGCGTTCTGCGTGCAAGTGCACCCGGGGCCGCCGGGGCAGTCCGCCGTGGTGTTGTTGTCGGTAGCGACGTCCGCGCTACTGCCGGTGTCGCCGATGACGGTGTCGGATGCTGCGTCCATCGCGGACATCGTGTCATTGGGCGACGTGCCAGCCGCGCCGCCCTTCGTGCCCGTAGCTGCGCTCGAGCCACAGGCGGCAAACGCGACCATTAGCGGCACGATGAGTAGTCGTGCAGCGTGGCCGATGCGCGTTGACGATGTCATGTGTCACCAGCGGTCAAAGCGCCAGGCTGCCTCGCGCCCAGCAGCGAGGTTCGCGAAGGCACGCTACTACCTTGCTGGCTCGACAGCAACGGGGCGGCGCATGATCACGAAGCCGAGCACTTCGGCCGCAACCTCAAGGGTGCGTAAGACATGCAAACGGCCATCGCCCTTCATCCGCCACCTCGTTTTCGGCACCGCCGGCCCCTCCGGCAGCGCTACAGCCGAACCCGGGCCGATGCTGCGCCCCTTGCACGGCACTGTCCAGCCGCCTTTCGCAACGATCGCGCGTACCAGTCCCGCTCAGCGCGCCGTGCCGACGCCCCGAACTTGGCCAACCTTCGCAGTCAGTTGACCTCTATGCCACCCAGTCGAGCGGCTGCGGATCGTCGAAGGCATCCCACTCGTCGGTCGCCGCGTCGTCCGGCGGATCCAGCAGCGCGGGTGGCCCGCGGATCTCCGTGATGTCCCCAGGATCCGGCCACAACTGCAGATGGTTCAGGAACCGCTCGATCTCGCGCTTGTCCTGCACCGCCGCGATCACCGTGCGCCGCCCGCCGCATGGACAGTCCAGAACATCCCACAAGAACGCCCGCTTCTGGCATTCCGCCCAGGACATCCGCGTGGACGCCTGCACCACTGTCTCGTCGTCGCGTCGCGTCTTGACCTTGGCGCGCTTGCAGCCCGCCTTGACCTTGGCAGCGTCCGGCACGACCAGCGGCCGGTCCGCCGCGTTGGGCGCGAAGTTGCCATGGTAGCGGATCGACGGCTTGCGCGGCAGCGGCACCTGCGCCAGCGCGCGGATCAGCAGATCCCTTGGCGAGACGTGCACCGCCGTGACGCCGCCCGACCACTCGTTCTTCAAGCTGATGCGGATGGTCTGCGCATCGAGCTGCTCCAGCCGGTGCGCGGCGATGGCGGGCCGGCACACATACCGCAGCAGCTTCTCCAGGTCGCCGCGCGCCAGTTCGCCCACGCGCGTGTTCGCGTGCAGCGAGTAGCCGTGCGCCTGCGCGCAGTTCCTGCCGTGAGGCTTGATGTCCAGGCGCGCCTTGCCGAACTCGACGCGCTGCGGCTTGCCTGCGTCCTTGCCCACCGACTGGTTGCCGAGCATGGCGTTGCGAAGGAGGGCCGCGAGCGCAGGCTGGCGCTGCGAGAGGCGGTCGTCGGGTTCGTCATCGCGATCCGGCACAAGGCGCTTCAACTGCCGGGCGATGCGGCGC
>CAIXAA010000074.1 GCA_903917305.1 uncultured Myxococcales bacterium
CGTGCAGCCTTGGACGCATTGTGCCTGATTGCCCTGTTGGAAACACCAGTTGCCGGAGCCGGTGGTGCAGTCGCTCTGCCCGCCGGTGACGCAGCTCTGGCCGGGCGCCTTGTCCTGGGCGCCGCACGTCGTCGCGCCGAACTGCTTCAAGCAATAGCCCTCGCCCGCGTAAGTCACGCAGCACACGGGCCATTCGGCGCTGAAGCCGCAGTCGCTGGAGGTCTTGCAGCCGTACGTCGCGCAGTAGCCGTCGGCCGTGCCGGCGCCGGCGCAGAATCCGGACGCGCACTCCTTGTTGGCCAGGCATTTGGCGCCGGGCTGGCCGGGTGCGGGCTTGCTGCCGTCGGCGGCCGCCGTGTCTGCCGCCGCGTCGTTGTCTGGAACAAGGGCGCCGTCTTGCGCAATGACGCCATCTTGCGGGTTGACGCCATCCGCAAGCGTATCCGCGGCTTGGACGTCGAGCAGCGCGACGCCGTCCTTCTGCCACTGCGCGACGTCCGCATTCCAGGTCCAGGCGTCATCTGGCGGACTTGCGTCTGGCTGCAACTGCCACGCGTCGCTGAGCTGTCCCGCCGCATCGGCGCCGGAGACCGTGTCGAGGAGCAAGGGAGCGCCGCCGATTACGCCGCCGGAAGTCCCGCACCCGCCGCAGCCCAAGGCGGCCAGGACGCAGAAGACAAAGCCTGTTCGCCGCGTCATTGCGCCGGACCTCCCGCGTCAGCCTTTGGGGCAGGGCACCGTGATCGCGCCGGAGGGCGAGGGCGGCGGCCAGCCGTCGATCACGCAATCGCCGTTCAAATCCGCTGCGCGTTCATGCGTGTCGGAGCTGCAGCCCTTTGCCGTGACCGACGGCCACGTGTTCACGCCGCAGCCGCCTTTCGCTGGCGAGAGCATGTTCGCCTTGTCCTTGTTGGACGTCTCGTCGGCGAACAAATCGAAGCGCGTCACGACATGATCCCCATTGTCGTCAACGAGTTCCAAGATGCGCTGGTTGCCTGGGAACTCCTCGCTGTCCGTCCAGCCCTGTTTGGGCGTGCCGTAGGTGAACTTGTACGCGATGCGCACGGCGGAGCCATCGGGCGCCGTCGCCGGGTCCCACCACGGCAAGTCGAAGCTCGCGGTCCAGATGCCATCGCCGGAGACCGCGTCGCCATTGCTGCCGTCGTCGTACATCGCCACGACATTGGGTGCCCAGTTGCCCAAGGCCTTGTTCGCGTTGTCGATCTGCGCGGCGCTCAGGCAGTGGTCGCTGCGCGCCGGGCCGCACTTTGGCGTGTCCTTGTGGATGCCGCCGGTGACGAACATGCGCTTGCCGTCGCCCTCGGGCGCCCACGTGAACGGCAGATAGTCCTCGCAATTCGCGTTCTTGGCCGACTTCTGGACGCGCGACGTCAGCACCACGCGGATGCGATCCGGCGGGTAGCAGTCGGCTTGGAAGGCAAACGTGGCGATCGCGTCCGCAAGCGCCTTGTCGAAGGCGGCCGTGCTCGTGTCCGGCTGGCCATCGCCGTCGTAGTCCACCGGACCTTGCTGCAAAAACGCCAGGTTCAGCAGCGAGCCCTTGCCCGCGACATCGTACGGCAGCAAAGGCGTGCCATCGCCCGCCAGCGCCGGCGCCGCGCCGATCCGCGCCACCATCGCGGCAAAGGTCACCAGCGCCGGGCCGTTCGCCAGCAGCGCGTCGTTCACGGTCATCAGCGTCGCCGTCAGCGCATCGGACGACACCGCGCCCAGCCCCTGGCCCGACAGCCGCGCCCGGCCCACCATCAGCAGCGCCAAAGCCGTCGAAGTTGCTCCCATTTCCGTCATGCCGGGCGACAGGTCCGCCAGCGCGAACGTGCGCGCCGGGTCCAGCACCGAGGTCTGCGCCGGCAGGAACGGCAGGATCCCGAGCCACTGATCGCGGCCCAGGCTGGCCGTCACGATCACGTTGCGCAGGCTCGTGGCGCCATCGACGACGAGGGCAAAACTGCCGTCATCGCCTGCGGTTGTCCCGAGGCCCGTCATCGCCTTGCCATCGGCGCCCAGCACCTGCACGGTGGCCTTGGGCAACTCCGCCACCTGGCCGTTGATCGTGCTCGGCGCGGGGTCCGGCATCAGCGGGTGGCTTTGGCGCGACAGGTGGTCGATCAGCAACCCGTCGATCACACAAGCATTCAGGCAGAGCGCCAGCGGAAGGATCGTCAACCAGGAGCGGAGCATCGTGCGCACCTCGACTTGCAG
>CAIXAA010000075.1 GCA_903917305.1 uncultured Myxococcales bacterium
CGATGGTGCACTGGCGCCGCATCCACCCCAGCTGACCGACCGCTTGGAGACCCATGAAGGGAAAAGGCCGCAGAATCCTGGTCATCGGCAGCGGTCCGATCGTGATTGGCCAGGCGTGCGAGTTCGACTACTCGGGCACGCAGGCGTGCCGGGCGCTGCGCGACGAGGGCGCGTTCGTCATCCTGTGCAACTCCAACCCCGCGACCATCATGACGGATCCGTCCGTCGCGGATCGCACCTACATCGAGCCGCTGACGGTCGAGGCGCTGACGCAGATCATCGCCCGCGAGAAGCCGGACGCGATCCTGCCGACGGTGGGCGGGCAGACGGGCATCAACCTGGCCATGGCGCTGCATGAGGCCGGCGTTCTTGAGAAATACGGCGTCGAGTTGCTGGGCGCCAGCGTCGAGGCGATCCAGCTCGCCGAGGATCGCGAGCGTTTTGCCCAAGCGATGGCCGAGATCGGCCTGCACACGCCCAAGTCGGTCATCGTCAATCGCGCCGACCAGATCCCGGATGCGCTGAAAAGCATTGGCGTTCCCGCGATCGTGCGGCCGTCGTTCACGCTCGGCGGCTCCGGCGGCGGGCTGGCCTACACCGAGGAGGAGTTCCATGCGGCCGTGCTCCGCGGCCTGGCCGAGAGCCCGTCGAGCCAGGTGCTGGTCGAACAGAGCATCGCCGGCTGGAAAGAGTATGAACTCGAGGTGATGCGCGATCGGGCGGACAACGTGGTCATCGTGTGCAGCATCGAGAACCTCGACCCGATGGGCGTGCATACTGGCGATTCCATTACGGTTGCTCCCGCGCAGACGCTGACCGACCGTGAGTACCAGGTCATGCGCGACGCCGCGCTGAAGATCATCCGCAAGATCGGCGTGGAAACGGGCGGTTCGAACATCCAGTTCGCCGTCGACCCGAAGGATGGGCGCCTCTCGGTCATCGAGATGAACCCACGGGTTTCGCGCAGTTCCGCGCTGGCATCCAAGGCGACCGGCTTTCCCATCGCCAAGATCGCCGCGCGCCTGGCCCTGGGCTACACGCTCGACCAGATCACCAATGACATCACGCAGACCACCGCGTGCTGCTTCGAGCCGGCCATTGACTACGTGGTGGTGAAGATCCCTCGCTTTGATTTCGCGAAGTTTCCGGGCGCCAGTTCGGGACTCGGCCCGCAAATGAAGTCGGTTGGCGAAGTGATGGCGATCGGTCGCACCTTCCGCGAGGCCTTCCGCAAAGGCGTCGCGTCGCTGGAACAGCGCTTGCCTGCTCTGGAATCGCCTTGGGAAGACCATGACCTGCAACGGCCCACGCCGGATCGCGTGTTCGCCGTCTTCGCGGCGATCCGCGCTGGGCGCGCCGTGCAGGAAGTCCATGACCTGACTGGCATCGACCCCTGGTACCTGCACCAGTTCGCGACGATGACGGCGATGGAGCGCACCGTTCAGACGTTCCGCGGCAAGGATCTGCCGTTCGACCTGCTTCTTGCCGCCAAACGCGATGGCGTCTCGGACGCGACGCTGGGCGACTGGTGGCAGCGCAGCGAAGCCGACGTGCGGCTGCTGCGCGAAAAGGAAGCGCTGTTCCCCAGTTACCTGCGCGTCGACACCTGCGCCGGCGAGTTCCGCTCGCACACGCCGTACCTGTACTCCTCCTACGAGAGCGAGACCGAGAACACGCCGACCGGCAAGAAGAAAGTGATGATCCTGGGCAGCGGCCCCAACCGCATCGGCCAGGGCATCGAGTTCGACTACTGCTGCTGCCATGCGACGTACGCCCTCAAAGCCATGGGTTACGAGACGCTGATGGTCAACTGCAACCCGGAGACGGTGTCGACCGACTACGACACGGCGGACCGGCTGTACTTCGAGCCGCTGACGTTCGAGCACGTCGCCGAGATTGCCCGCGCCGAGAAGCCGGAGGGCGTCATCGTGCAGCTCGGCGGCCAGACGCCGCTCAAGCTGGCCGCGGCGCTCGAGGCGGCGGGCATCCCGATCCTGGGCACGCCGGTGGAAGCCATTGATCTTGCGGAGGATCGCGGCCGCTTCGGCAAGTTGCTGCACGAGATGGGGGTGCGGCAGCCGCGCTCCGGCATGGCGCAGACGGTGCAAGAGGCGCGCAAGATTGCGGAAGAAATTGGCTATCCGGTGCTGGTGCGGCCGAGCTATGTGCTCGGCGGGCAGGCCATGCGCATCGTCTACACGCCGGAAGCGCTCAGCCAATGGCTGGAGATGGCGGCGCGCGTCCTGCCCGGCCGCCCGGTGCTGGTCGACCAATACCTGGAAGACGCGTTCGAGTACGACGTCGATGCGCTGTGCGACGGCGAACGCGTGGTCATTGCCGGAATCATGCAGCAAGTCGAGGCGGCGGGCGTGCATTCGGGCGACTCCTCGGCGCTGTTCCCGGCGGCCAAGATCAAGCCGCACATCCTGACGGAAATGTGCGAAGTCACGCGCAAACTGGGCCTGACGCTGGGCGTGCGCGGGCTGATGAACATCCAGTTCGCGGAGCAAGGCGGCCTGTTGTACGTTCTCGAAGTCAATCCGCGGGCTTCGCGCACTGTGCCCTTCCTGGCCAAGGCGACGGGGCTGCCGCTGGTGGCGTACGCGACGCGCATCATGATGGGCGAAAAGCTCGTGGATATCGGGCTGACCGAGGATCCCGTGCCGCGCCACCACTTCTGCAAGGCGCCGGTGTTCCCGTTCCGCAAGTTCCCGGGTGCGGACGTGCTGCTCGGGCCGGAGATGCGCTCGACTGGTGAAGTGATGGGTGTCGGACACACACCTGGCGAGGCGTATTTCAAGGCGATGCAGGGCGCGGGCGTTCAGCTGCCGGCGGGTGGCATGGTGTTCATCTCGGTGAACGACTCCGACAAGGAGGCCGTGCTCGGTGTCGCCAAGCGGCTGTGCGCCATGGGTTTTGGCATCGCGGGAACGCGCGGCACGGCGCTGTACCTGTTCGACCATGGCATCCCGGCGCAGCTGACCTACAAGGTCAACGAAGGCCAGCCGCACGCCGTGGATCTGCTGGAGTCTGGAACGATTTCGCTGGTCATCAACACGCCGCTCGGCCAGGATTCGTTCTTTGACGAGAAGTCGATTCGCGTGGCGGCCTCGGCACGTGGCGTGGCGTGCATCACGACGCTGTCGGCGGCGGAAGCGGCGGTCGAGGCGATGGAGCGCGTGCGCGCCGGTGGCGTGGATCGCTTCGCGCTGCAGGACTGGGCAGACTAGCCCCGCGCCAACCAGCACACGGCGGACCATGTGACGGACCAGGATCGCAACCAGAACAAAGAGATGCAGCAGCAGGCCCAGGCGCTGCTGGCCGGCTTCGATGCGCTCGTGCGCGCCGTGGCGGCGGACGCCGCGGACACGCAGGCGATGGCCGCACAGGTCGCGACGGCGTGGCGCGCGCTGGCCGATGTGCCGTTGCAGCTTGACACGACAGGCGTTTTCGCCGGCAGCGAGCTGCTGCTGGCGGCTGGGACCGAGACGGCGACCTGGGTGCCGCTGGCGCGCGCGGCGGGGCTGCTGCGCGTGACGGCGCAGCGCGATGCAAGCGCCGAGGACGTGACGGCATTTGCCCATGAACTCGCGATCTTGACGCCGACGCCGCACGGGCGCGATCGGCTGCACGCGTGGCTCTGGGCGGACAGCCTCGGCGGGTTTCGCATCGAACTGGCGCCGCTCGAACCGGACGACGCGGAGAGGCAAGCCCTGGTTCGTGCACAGCTTGGCGCGCCCTTGCCGCCGCGCACGGTGCCGCCGCTGGCGCTGAACGCGGAGGAAGCGGCCGTGCTCGGCGCGACGTGCAACGATCCGCTGTTCTGGCTGGCGGAGGAGCTGTCGCTGGTCCTGACGCACGCTGAGCTGCAACCGGCCATGCCGCCTTACGATCTGGCGCGGCGGCTGCGGCGCGCGGCGGGGACGGCCTTTGACCGGCGCCTGCTCGCGATGCTGGCGGCGCTGGCGAAGGGGAAGAACGACTACGCGCGCCTGGTGCTTGCGGCGCTGCAGGCGGAGCCGATCGGCGAGGCGCTGGCGAGCCGCGCGCCGCTGGATCCGGTGGGCCTGCAGCAGATTACCCAGATGGTGGAAGGCCTTTCGCCGCACATCGGTGGCGGCATCCTGCGTGGACTGCTGCTGCGCGCGGCCGAGCGCGGCGAGGTGATCGACCCGCCGATCGTGGCGCTGGCTACGACGCTCGGGCTGGAGCGTTTTCTCAGCCTGGTGGATCTAGCGATTCTGCCTGCGACTTCTCGACCGGCGCTGGGCCGCGTCCTGGCGCGCGTGGCGGGTGGTGCGGAGCTGCTCGCGGACCTGCTGCCCAAGGCGGCGCCGGCGGAGGCGTTGGGGCTGATCCAAGGCCTGCCGGTCAACCTGCTGCTGCGGCACGGCCGCGTGATTGGCCAGGTCCTGGCGCGCGCCCAGCCGCGCGAACGGACGCAGGTTGCGCAACTGCTGCTGAGCACAGGCAATCTTGGCTGCTTCACGGTGCTGGCGGAGGTGCTGCGGCAGACTGACGCGCAAGGTTGGGAGCTGCGCACGATCCGCGCCATCTACCAGACTTTGCTGCTGAACAATGTCGAGCCCGATGCGCTGCTCAAGCTCATGCAGTCCTCGCGGGTGGCGGTGGAGGCGCGGCTGGTCATGCTGGACGAGATTGCGCGGTCGCACATCGCGGAAGAAGGCCTGAAGTGGCGCATGGGCGAGCTGCTGGACCCGCCGGCGCTGCAGGAGAGGCTGACGAAGCTGCGCAAGCATGGGGTGGAACCATGAGCCCTGCTGCGGAGTTCGGAGCGCAGGCCTATGCCGTCGCGCAGTTGGCGCTGGCGCTGGACGAGGTGGAGCCGCTGCTGGCGGACCGCGAGGCGCCGTGGAACTGGGTCGCGGGCCTGCACATCCTGGAGAGGATGGAACAATCCCTGGAGCAGAGCGCGGAGGCGACGGCGCGCGCCATCGAGGGGATGACGGGACGCTGGCACCCGGCGCAGCGCGCGCTGGCGGCGACGTGGCGGACGATGACGGTGCTGCGGCGGCTGCGGGCGGACGCGGCGACGACGCGGGCGGCGGGCCATGCGACGCTGGCCCTCGCTTGCGCGGGGCTGGGCGATGGCCCGGGGCTGGCGGCCAAGGATGCGGCGGGGCCGGCGCTGACGCGGATGATTGCGCGGCGGCAGGGCGAGACCGACGACTTCCCGCGCCATCGGGCGCGCGTGTGCGCGATCCTGCACGCGCAGGCCCGTACGGCGAGCGATCAGGAGCGGTCGGTGGGCGTGCGGCCGCTGTTTGCGCTGGTGCACGACATGGAGCGGTGGCGGCAGCCGGCGGGCGGCACGCAGCGCACGGAGGCGGAGCTGCTGGCGTGGACGCTGGCGGAGGCCAGCCAGCGCTTTGACGCGAAGTGGGTGCGCGCGGTCGTGGCGGCGGACGCCTAGAGCGCCGATCAACAACCGTTGAGCGGCGCTCTCCGGAGCCGGCGTGTCCGCATCGGCGCGCTCGGCGACCCGACAACACTGCCGAACACCCC
>CAIXAA010000076.1 GCA_903917305.1 uncultured Myxococcales bacterium
CCGGCTCCGGCTCCGGCTCCGGCTCCGGCTCCGGCTCCGGAAAGCCTACCTCTCCAAAGCGCTCAGCGGCATCGCCATCTGCAGCGTCGTCTCCAGATCGCGGAACAGCACGGTGCAGGCGTTGTCGTGGACGATCTCCTGCACGATGCCCAGGCCGTGGCTCTTGTGCAGCACGACGTCGCCCGGCTTGTAGGTGCGGGTAATCTGGTACGGCTTGCCGTCACGCCAGCTCAGCGCGTCGGTCAACTGGCGCCAGCGCTCGGTCGAGGTCTGCTGGCCGGCGGGGACCGGCGCGGCCTCTTCCACGGCGCCCGAAGCCGCCACCGGCGCCACGCGCGCTGCCGCCTCCGCGAGGACGTCGCGGCCGTGCAGCGCGGACAAGGCCTTGAGCGGCGCGTCCAAGTCTCCGCCTTCCTTCCGCTTTCCCCGCTGAACGACTTCCGGCGGCGGGCCGCCGATCTTCTTGCCGGTCATCCGCGAGAGCTTCTTGATCGCCTTGGCGCGCTGCTCCTCCGCGGACATCTCCGGCTTCCAGGCGAAGCTGTTGCGGCAGGTCCGGCAAGTCACCGAGAACACTTCGCGGCCGTCCGTGGCTGCGACGTTCTGGTAGGTATTCAGACGGCAACGAGGGCAGTAGCCGTCGATCTCATCGCCCACTTTGCGCATGGATGCTCCCGCCTCGCAACGAGGCAGTCGGTGCCCGGGTCGGGTCCGCGGTGCACAGGGCACCGGGTGTCGGGCGAACGCCGGGCGCCGCTAGCCTGGTTGGTTTGCTGGCAGCCTGGCGGGTTGGTCTGCTGACGGCCGGTCGCGACGAGCGCGGTTCCAGGCTCGGGGGGGGTCCGCGGCGGTGACTCGTGGCCGACTGCCCGCGGTTGGGGTAGACTCGCCGCATGCGCGACGATTCGCAACCCCCTTTTCCACTCGATGACGCTCCCTTCTTCGACGAGGACGAAGACACCGCCGCCCACGACGGTGTCTCGCCTGGTCTGCTGCCCGGCCCAAGTGCGCTGGATGAAAGCGATGGCTTCCTGCTGGCCGGCCTGAGCGAGCCGCCGGACCACGCCGACGCGGCTTCAGAAAATGACACATTCGCGGCCGCCGCTGCGCCGCGAAGCTATCCGCAGCGCCCGTCGACGACGCGGCGGACGGCCGTTCCCGCCCTGGCGGAGCGCGAGGACGTCGCCCCCTGCGACCTTCCGGCGGAGCGAGCGATTCTCGCGTGTTGCATGCTGGATGCGACGGCGATCGCGCTGGCGATCGACTTCGTGCAGCCCGACGACTTCTTCGAGACGCGCCACCGCCTCATCTTCGCGTCGGCGCGCCGGCTGATGGACCAGAACCGTGTCGCCGATCCGGTGTCGGTGTATGCCGACCTGCAGATGGCTGGCGACGGCGACAAGGTCGGGCTGAACTACCTGATCGAGATTCCGGAGTCGGCGGGCAGCACGCTGTCCGTGGAGCACTACGCGCGCCGCGTCGCCAAGCTCGCGTCGGTACGACGGATTCTGAGCGCCACGCACCGCGTCACGGCGGAAGGCCACAAGCGCGGCGTCGATCCCGACGAGTTCGTGCAGCTGGTCGAGTCCGAGATGGGCGCGGCGCTGCAGGCGACCGTGAAGGGCACCGCGGTCCATGTCAGCGAGATTATTGGCCACGTCTACGACGAAGTGCTGGCGGCGCGCGAGCGCGGCGGCGACGTCATCGGCATCCCGACCGGCTTTCGCGATCTCGACCGGATGCTGCTCGGTCTGCACGCGACCAACCTGATCGTGCTCGCCGCGCGGCCGGCGATGGGCAAGACCGCGCTGGCGCTGAACATGGCGATGCAGGTGGCGCTGCGGGCGCGGCGCGACTCGCCGTCGGAGCGCTACAGCGTCCTCATCTTCTCGCTGGAGATGGGCCGCAACGAGCTGGTGCAGCGCCTCCTGTCGACGCGATCGCGCATTGGTCTGAGCGCCTTGCGCAAGGGCGAGATGAACGCCGACGACGAGGTGCGGCTCGGCGAGGCGGCGAGCGAGCTCTCGGAGCTGAACCTGCACATCGACGACACACCGGGCCTGTCGGTGACTGACCTGCGCGCGCGCTCCAAGCGCTTGTCCGTGCAGCACAAACTCGACTTCATCGTCGTGGACTACCTGCAGCTGATGCGCGGCACGGGCGGCGCCAAGCAGAGCCGCGAGCAGGAGATCAGCGAGATTTCGCGGTCCTTGAAGGGCCTGGCCAAGGAGCTCAAGGTCACGGTGATGGCCCTGAGCCAGCTGAACCGCAGCGTGGAGAGCCGCACGGACAAGCGGCCGATGATGTCGGACCTGCGCGAGTCCGGCGCTATCGAGCAAGACGCCGATGTCATTGCGTTCATCTACCGCGACCACGTCTACAACAAGGACGCGCCTGAGCACCTGGCGGAGCTGATCATCGCCAAGCAGCGCGCCGGTCCGACGGGCAAGGTCGATCTGCACTTCGAAGGCAGCCTGACGCGCTTTTCCAACCTCGATGACCGCGTCGACGACAGCTACGTCGGTCGCTGACGGCGCGCCAGCAGCCGGTCGCGTTCTTCCTTGCATTCCGAAGCATTGGCAGCGTCACCCGCGGCGGTGTAGGCGTCGATCAGCGAGCCGAGCACCTCGATCTTGTGCAGGTCGATGCCCAGCACCTCGAACTGTAGCTGCGCGCGCTGCAAAGACCGCAGGGATTGCGCGGTCTTGCCCAGGCGCAGCCAGCAATCGCCCAGGTTGGCTTCGATGATCGCCGCCAGCTCCGTGTCGCCCAGGTGCGCGGTCTGGACGCGGGCGTGCTCGTAGAGCGCCACGGCCAGCGCCACGGCGCCGCGGTCGAAGTGGACATTCCCCAACGCAACCATGGCACTGGCGGTGTGCAGCGGATCGCCGCGCTCCTGGTGGATGGCGATCGCGCGCTGGATGTGGCGGATGGCATCGTCGTGCAGGCCGCAGCGCAGCGCGACCGTGCCCGTCGCGGCGTAGAGCTGCGCCAGACCATGCTGCCAGGGGTCCAGGTGCCGAGGCGCGAGGCCCGCTTCGAAGCGCTGCAGGGCCGCCTGACCCAGCTCGAGCGCCTCGGCACGGGCGCCGGAACGCGCCAGCGCGTTGACGAGGCGCGCCGCGAGCAGGACGTGCAGCGCCCACGCCTCCTCGCCGGCCACGGGCAGCTCGCGCAGGCGGCGCAGCGCCGAGACGGCCGCGCGGGGATCGCCAAGCCGCACACGCAGTTCAGCCGCAGCGATGGCGACGCGCAGGCTCAGCGGGTGGTCGGCCGGCAGGCGGGCATCGGCCAGCACACCTTGGGCCTCCGCGATCGGGCCGCGCGCGATCTGCGACCAACCGCACTGCAGCGCCCATTCGCAGCGTTGCACGAGCGCCGACAGCCACGGCAGCGGCCGCACCGGCGAGGCCAGCAGCGACGCCGCGCGCGCCAGGTGGTGGTCGCGCTGGCGCGCAGAGCGGGCACAGCCGGCGCTCTCCAGCGCGAGGCGCGCGGCGTCGTCCAAGCGGCGCGCGGCCATGTACAGGCGCGTCGCGTCCTCGCGCACCGACTCGCGTTGCGGGCCGGTCGTCTCGATCGCCGCCGCGGCGCGCGCACACAGCAGCCGCGACTGCCGGTTCGTCAGTTGCGCCAGCACGGCGTCGCGCTCGGCCGGGTCGCGCAGGCGCCACTCGTCGACGCCGCGCTCCAGCCGTCCGGCGCGCTGCAAAGCCATGAGGATCTCGAGCGAAGGCGGCGCACCCAGCACGGCGGCCAGCGCCTCCGGATAGCCCGGCGGCAGGATCGCCAGCGCCGCCAGCACGCAAGTCGCCGGATCCAGGTCGAGACCTAGACCCAGGCCCGGAATCGGCACTTCGGCGCTGGTCGCCGGCTCCTCCGCGCGCTGGGTCAGGCTGGCGACGAGCGGCCCGCGCGCATGCGCCAGCCCCAGGCCACGCAAGAGCGCATCGGCAAAGGCGGAAGTGGTGGGAAAGCGCAGCTGCGGATCGAGGGACAGGGCACGCTCCAGCACGGCGCGCGCCGCCGGCGGCAGGTCGCGGGGGTGCTGGAGCCGCGGGGCTTCGGCCCAGCTCGCGCGTGCTGGCCGCTCCAAGCCCAGCAGCTCCGCCGCGACGATACCCAGCGAAAACTGGTCGGATCGCTCCGTCGGTGCCGCCACGCCCGCTTCCGGCGCCAGATAGGCCAGCGTCGCCTGGCTGAGCGCCACGTCGGCATTGCCGTCCGCGTGGCTGCGCGCGAGGCCGAAATCCGCCAGTTTCACAATGCCGATGCCGCCTTGCTGGACGCGGACCAGCACGTTCTCCGGCTTGACGTCGCAGTGCACGACGCCGGCGTCATGCGCGTGCTGCAACGCCGCGGCCAGCTGCGCGATCCACACCGCCGCCACGCCGCGATCCGGTGGCGTCTTGCGCAGCACGGCGCGCAGCGAGCGGCCTTCGATCCACTCCATCTCGATGTAGGGCGCGCCGTCGTGATCGCCGATGCCGTGCACCGCCACGACGTGCGGGTGCACCACGCGGGCCGCGGCGCGCGCCTCCAGAAGGGTGCGCAAAGCTTGACGTTCCACGCCGGAGGCGTCGCGGTGCAGCAGCTTGACGGCGACATGGCGGTCGAGCAGCTCGTCGCGGGCGAGGTAGACGGCACCCATGCCGCCGGAGCCGACGTGCCGCACGACGGTGAGGCTGCTGCCGAGGCGGGTTCCGGGGGCGAGGAGGACTTCGGCCATGGAGCCAAACGCTACCGCCAAGCCGGGGCCGGCGCAACATCACGCCAGGCGAACGCTACTTGCCAAGACCGAAGTAGGTGCGCGCCACCGCCTCCAGGCCCTCCGGCGGATAGCCGCGCGGTCCCTGGTAGCGCATGCCGTTGATGAACACCGACGGCGTTCCCGACACGCCGGCATTGGCGCCTTCCTGGCTGTCGCGCGAGATCAGCTGCTTGCCCACGCCGGCATCGAGATCCTTCTTGAACTTCTCGACATCGAGGCCAATCTGCTGGGCGTACTTCTCCAGGTCCGGCCTGGTGAGCGCCTGCTGGTTGTTGAACAAGACATCGTGGTATTCCCAGAACTTGCCCTGCGCCGCCGCCGCCATCGACGCCTCGGCCGCGATCTGCGCGTTGTCGTGGATGTTCAGCGGCATCTGCTTGTAGACGATGCGCACGTCCTTGGGGAACCGCTTCTGGAACTCCTTGATCGACGGGCTCAACTTCGAGCAGAACGGGCACTGGAAGTCCTCGAACAGCTCCAACTCGACCTTGGCGCTCGCCGGCCCGAGCATCGGGCTGCCCGCCGTGTCGAAGTGCACCGGCGGACCGCCGGTCTGCTCGAAGAACTTGCCATCCTTGACGATCTTGTCGTGCAGCTGCGCCGCCGGCGTGCCCGCGGCGATCTGCTTCTTGGCGTCCACCATCCGCTCGTCGATCAGCGCCTTCAAGCTCTCGAAGTTCTTCGGCGGGCGCAGGCGGATGCCGTTGACCAGGATGTTCGGGTAGCTGTGCGCGGCGATCTCGTTGGCCAGCAGGCTGTCCTTGAGCACGATGCCGCGGAACTTGCCGGAATCCAAGTCGCTCTTCCATTTCGCCATGTCGCAGCCCACTTCTTTGGCTGCGGTCTCCAGGCTCTGGCGATCGAGGCCCTTGCCCATCACCTTGTCGTGGAACTGCCAGAACTTGCCCTGCGCGTTCGCGGCCATCGACGCTTCGGACGCCAGGATGCTGTCCGGATGCGGCGGCGGGATCACCTTGTGCTTGAAGCGGATCTGCACCTTGTCGCCGTACGCCTTGACGACCTGGTCGAGGACCGGCGCGAACTCCGCGCACTCCGGGCAGCCAAAGGCCGAGAAGAGCACGACTTTCACCGGCGCTGAATCCGGGCCGCGCTTGGCGTCGTCCGGCGTCAAGGTGACGCGCCAGATCTGGTTCGGATCGGCAGGCGCTTGCGGCGCCTCGGCTTTCGGGGCCGGAGCTGGAGCCGAAACTGGCGCCGAAACTGGAGCTGGAGCCGGAGCGGCAGCCGGGGCCGGCGAGCTGTTCGGTTCCGCCGAAGCCACCGTTGCTGGTGCAGCCGCCACCGGCGCCGGCACCGCGTTCGACGGACTGCGCGCCGAGATGCGCCCCGCCACATAGCCCGCAATGAACAGGGCAAGGAACACCACCACCATCTGATCCCGCTTCATGCTTCCTCCACGTCGGCCCGTGCCCGACAGCCCTGCAATCCGTGGCGCCGATACCGCATTCCGCCTTGCGATGCAACTTTCGCGCACGGCGCGGAGTTGACGTGGCAGCAGGAACCGCTAGCGTCTCGCCGCGGCGACCTTGCGCCGCCAGGAGGCCGACACGACATGGGAACCGACGCTGCCACGCTGATCCGCCACGGCTGGGGCGCGCTGGCGCCGCTGCTGACGTTTGCGCTGATGGTCCTCGCGGCGCTGATCGTGCGGCGCACCGACCGGCGGCGCCTCGCGTTTCCCACCGCGCTGCTGCTCGCGCACCTGCTGCTGACGGCGGCCAAGGACACGCTGGCGCTGTCCGGCCGCGGCGAGCACCTGCTGGGCTTGCTGGCCCACGTCGCGCTGCTGGCGGCCGTGGCGCAGACCACGTTCCTGCTCATCGCCGACGGCCTGCTGGACAAGCGCCTGCAGAGGCCGCTGCCACGCATCTTCCGCGACATCCTCCAGGTGCTGCTGTATTTCGGCATCCTGCTCGCGGCGTTGCACGCGGGCGGCGTGGAGCCGGGCTCCTTGCTGACCACCTCCGCCTTGCTGACCGCCGTGATCGGCTTGTCGCTGCAGGACACGCTGGGCAATGTGTTCGCCGGGCTGGCGCTGCAGGCGCAAAAGCCGTTTGATATCGGTGACTGGGTGCAGCTCGCCGACAGCACCGAGCCGCTGGGCCAGGTGGTGGAGGTCAACTGGCGCGCCACGCGCATCGCGACGCGCGACCGCATCGAGGTCATCGTGCCCAACTCCGTGCTGGCGCGCGGGGCGATCCGCAACCTGTCCAAGCCGACGGAGCTGGTGCGGCGCTCGGTCCTGGTCGACGTGCCCTACGACATGGCGCCGGCGCAGGTGCACAAGCTGCTGCTGAGCGCGATTGCGGACACGCCGGGCGTGCTGAGCGAGCCGCCAACCTCCTGCGTCACCGACGATTTCGCGCCCGATGGCGTGCGCTACCGGCTGCGTTTCTACGTGTCGGACATCGAGCAGCACAAGAGCATCGAAGGCGCCGTGCGCGACCGCGTGTGGTATGCCTTGAAGCGCGCCGGCATTGCGTTTCCCTCGCCGCAGCGCGAGGTTCGCGTGACGACGGCGCCGCCGCCGGACCAGGCGGACCTGCACGCGGAGCACGCCGAGCAGCGCGCCAAGATCCTGCGCCGCGTGGACCTGTTCGCGCCGCTGGCGGACGCCGACTTGCGGCACCTGGCCGAGCGGCTGCACAGCCGCAGCTACGCGCCGACCGAAGCGATCCTGCGCGAAGGCGACGCGGGCGACGAGCTGTTCCTGGTGGAACAGGGCGAAGTCGCGATCCTGCTCAAGAACGGCAGCGAGGAGATCGAGGTGGCGCGCCTGCACGCCGGCCAGTTCTTCGGCGAGATGTCGCTGCTGACCGGGGAGCGGCGCACGGCGACGGTGCGCGCGATCACCGAGTGCCGGCTGCTCGTGGTCGGCAAGTCCGCGTTCCAGGACACGCTGCGCGACACGCCCGGGCTGGCGGAGCGCATCAGCGCCATCCTCGCGACGCGCCAGCAGGAGCTGGGCTCGGCGCGGCAGGCCAATGCGCAGGATGCGGAGGCGGAGGTGTCGGCCAGCGCGGTGATTTTGTCGCGGATCCGGTCGTTTTTTGATTTGTAGCCGCCGGATCAGTCCGGCCGCCCACCCCGCCCATACCCGCGAAACCCGCCGAACTCCCCGGCCATCGGGTCGCCGCCGCGCTGCCCGAGGTACTCCGCCGTCAAGCCGCCATCCGACGGACGCAGGCCATGCCGCACGCCGCCGCGATCGAGCGCCTCGCTGACCTTGACCGAGCGCCCTTCGAGCGGCTTGCCGTCCAGCGCGGCGATCGCCTTGTCGCCGTCCTCGTCCTCCGCCATCGTGACAAAGCCGAAGCCGCGCGAGCGGCCGGTCTCGCGATCCGTGACGACGCGCGCCTCCGAGACTTCGCCAAACACTTCGAACGCTTCACGGAGCGAAGCATCGACCGTGCCCCAACTCAATCCCCCGATAAAAAGCTTCTTGGCCATGGACTTCTACCCTCATTGGCCCTTCTGCGGGCCGGTGATGCTAGCGGTTCCCCTCCGCCGCAAACGACTGGTGCTGTCAGGCTTGCTGGATTCCCTGCGAGATCCGCGGCGCGTGCAGGCGCGCCTCCGACGCCGGCCGGAACGCCTTCAAGCGCGGATCGCGCGAGCCATAGTGCTGCTCGGCGATGCGCAGCACCTCGGCGCGGGCGCGCGAGGCCAGCAGCAGCTCGGCGCCGATGCGGTCGCGCAGGTGGTCCATCTCCTGGCGCAGGCGCTCCTGCTGCGCCGTCAACGTCAGGATCGTGTCGTGGTGCTCCTGCAAATCCGCAATCGGCTGCCGCGCTTCCGCAGGCAGCTCCGCGGCGTGGGTGTGGCAGCCCGACAGCGCCAGGGCAATCCGCGCCAGGTGGCTGTCGGTGGTATCGCTGAACGTCATGGTGCGCTCCTGCCGCGCCCGGTGTCGGGTCGCGACGAACTCCACCCGAAGGTGGAGCGTGCAATGATGGTCATGTCCCCCCTTCTAGCGATGGCGCCGGGGCGACGCAAGCGCAAGCCGAGTCCGCCAATGCCGTCCGAGGGTTTCCTGGCAGGGCTGTCCAGGCGGCGGCACGCGCTGCGGCGAAGTCTTGGTGCGGCTTGGCGCTTCGGCTTTCTCGGACGGCCGCGCTCGGCCCTTGACTCCGTGCGGCGAAGGTGTGGTATCTCCCTAGCCGATCGCCGCAGGAGCCCGCATGCAACCCTTCGTCTCCACCGCTGACCTGCCTTGGGGCCCCTTGCTGGCCGCCTGGCCCACCGCCGCCTTCGTCCTGGACCGCGACGGCACGGTCCTCGCGCACGGCGGCGGCGAAGCGGCGTTGCACGGCTGGCTTCCCGCGGATGCGCGCGGCGGCAACTTCTTCGTCGACGTCATCCCCGGCGGTGAAGTGCCGGAGCTGGGCGGCGCCTTCCACGCCGCCATGGACGACGAGGAGCAGCCCCTCGATCTGAGCCTGAGCTGGCACCTGGAAACGGCCGAGCGGCGCGTCGACGTGCGGCTGCGACTGCGCAAGGTCGAGGACGGCGGCCAGACGCTGTGCATCGCGACCATCGAGGACGACACGCGCCTGCAGACGGCCGAGAGCGCGCTGGCGGCAGCCATGGGCGAAGCGCGCGAGCAGCAGCACGCAGACCCGGTGACGGGGCTGTGGGGGCGGCGCCAGTTCGACTTCGTGCTGCCGGTGGAGCTGCGCCGCGGCCACCGCTACGGCGTCGGCACGACGCTGATGGCCATCGATGCGCGCTGGGATCTGCCGGCGCCTCCCGGCGGCGGCGGCGGGCCGGTGGCGCTGGCGGACGTGGCGCTGCGCGCGCTGGGCGAGGAGCTGCAGGGCATCTTCCGCCTGTCCGATGTGCTCTTTCGCTTTGAGGAATCGCGCTTCCACATCGTGCTGTGCCACACGGATGCCGAAGGCGCCGATGGCGCGCTGCGCCGGCTCATCGTGGCGACGTCGCACCTGTCCGTCCCGGGCGTGCCGGTGGGGCAACTGGTGCTGCGCATGGCGATGTCGACGTCCGGCACCTTCGAGCAGCCCACGCACTACGTGCACGTCGCCCAGGAGATGCTGGCGCAAGTCAATGCCGAACTGGATGCGGCCTAGCCGCGATGGAGCCTTGATGCACAGCCTGCGCCGCTGCTTCACCACCACCGCAGCCGTCCTGCTCCTCGCCTTGCCTGCCAGCGCCGCACGCGCCTTCGGCGGCGGCCTGCCCGCCGGCCCCGCCGTAGCGCCCGTCGCGACTGAAGACGGCAAACCTGTCGCCGACGGCAGCTCGTGGACCTTGGGCGCCGGCTGGGCCTGGACCGCCGCTTCGCTGGGCTTCGACAAGGGCGGCAACGTCGCGCTCGACCAGCAGTCGGTCTTCGCCTCCGCGGATCGCAACCTCCCCGGCGGTTGGGGCTTGCGGCTCGTCGGCGGCGCGCTGGTCCGGGGTACGCTCAACGCCGCGGGCGGCACGACGACCGGCGAGTACAAGCTGTCGAGCGGCTGGGCCCTGGGCATCGGCGCGGCGCGCAAGCTGCTCGAACAACGCGGCAAAAGGCCGTGGGTGCGCGGCACGGCGGCGATCACGTACGGCCACTCGCACGCCGAGGTGCCGCAAGGCGCGGCCGGCACGCTCAGCAACTGGGACTTCCGCGCCGGCGCCACGGTCGGCTGGCGCATCGTCAGCGGCCTCGACCTCTACGCGGTCGGTCGCGGCTTTCTCGGCCCGGTGACGTGGAGCAGCCGCACGTTCTCTGACAGCGGCTCGGACCGCTGGCACGTCCAGCTCGGCCTCGGCGGCGTCTATCAGGTGGTGGACGGCGTGGCGCTGCACATCGAAGGCTGCCCCCTCGGGGAGCGCTCGGTCGTGGTCGGCGCCGCGCTGGCCCTCTAGACCCGCTAAACTTCTGGCGAATCCGTCGACTGCGGTGCCGACGTCGCAGCCGGCGCCGTTGCCTTGCGGCGGCGCGAGCGGGCGATGAGGATGCCCGCGACCAGCGCCACGCCAAGCCCGGCCATCGCCAGCAGGATCCGCGTCTTGGCGTGCCAGCTCTTGCCGCCCTCGCCCGCCGGCTTCTTGACCTTGTCCGGGTTGAACGACCACACCTGCGCGCCGCTCGCCTTCTGGTGCGCGATGACCGCCGCCGCCATGGTGCGCAGCGTGGCCTTGCCGGCATCCGTGCAGGCGGCGCACTGGATGTCGATGTCGAGCTGCGCGTCGCCGCCCTTGACCAGCTCCCCCGCCGGAGCGGACGTGTCCGAACCGTGCCGCAGCGTGAACGTGCCTTTGCCCGCACCGGAATCCGCTTCGACTTCGATCACCGTCTGGCGGATCATCGCCTTGGCCAGCGACGGCGGCTTGTCGGCCTGCCAGTAGGGCGCCATCAGCGACGTCACCGCCGCCTCGTGGCCGGGCGTGATCACCCACGCGGGATGCCCGGTCTCCGCCACCGCGATGCCCGAGCCCGCCAGCAGCGCGATGGCGCCCAGCGTCCCTGCGAGAAGCAGCTTGCGAATTCCTATGTTGCGCCCCATCTTTCCTCCGCGATCCGTCATTTGCGTGCGGCTATACTCCGGGACAGGTGGCTGCGCAAGCCCACGAGAATCGCGCGGTAGATGCCCAGGCCCATCTCCTGCTCGCCGCGCACCGTGAAGTGCGAGTAGTCGGACCAGCCCAGGCCGTTCTTGACCCAGCGCGCCATCGAGCCATCGCCGCCCATCAGCTCGCGCGCGTCGAAGAAACCGCAGCCGGCCTGGCGGGCGAGCGTGCGCTGCCAACCGTTGATGCGGATGATGTCCGGATCGCTGACGATCTTGCCGCCCTGCTTGGCGCCGTGGTCGCCGGGGCCGAGGATCAGGCACGCGCCGTTCGGATGGCCAGCGCGCAAGTTGCTGAGGACCTTGCCCATTCTCTCCAAGTAGCGCGCCTCGGAGACCTTGTCGCTGCGCTCGTTGCCGCCGTAGTTGAGGATCAGCAGGTCCGGCGGCCGGCGCCGCATCTGGTCGCGCAGGTTGTCCGCGTCGGCCTGCAGCCAGCGGGCGCCGCGCGCGCCGACTTCGCCGAGGCTGTCGTAGACGATGCCGCGCTCGCGCTCCACGGCGCCGCCGAAGATGCGGATGTGGCCGGCTTGGACGCGCCAGGCCAGCGAGTGCGGGCCGTCGGGCACCTGCCAGACCTGCTCGCCGTCGACGCCGGGCGCGTCGTGCACGTTCAGCGAGGTTGCCGCGACGTGATCCAGCGTCGCGGACACCGTCGCGCGCCCTTGGCTGCGATAGTACAGGACAAACCGTGAAGCGGCGCGCTTGGCTCCCGTGCCCAGCGTGAAGCTCGCCCCCGGTCCGCCGTCCGCCGCAACGCCACCGTAGCCGTAGGCACCATCTTTTGCGTTGCCAGACAGGAAGTTGACGGTGCGCCATTCGTCATTGGCGCTGCGCTCCACGCCCTGGTGCTTGTACCACTGCGTGCGGCCCTCGACGAGCGCAAAGCCGTGACCTGCATCGCCAAAACGCCGCTGCAGCAGCTGGCGCGTCACGTGGGTCAGGCCGTCGTTGGCGGTGTGCGAGTCGCCGTAATGCGCGATGCGCACCGTCTGCCGCTTGCCATTGGCGAGGTCGACCAGCGCCTGGTAGAACGGCGCCATCACCCGCTTGTCGTCCTCGATCCAAACCGTCTGATCTCCAAGCGATTCATCGAGCACTTCGAGCGCCGCGTGCCCATCCGCCTTGGCCGCCGCCGCCGTCACTGGCGCCTTGGCCTTGGGCGCGGTGGCTGCCGGACCACCGGGCGTGACCGCGGCAAGGCCTTCCAGCTTCTCGAGATCCGCGCTGGCCAGATCCGGCTCCTCCGTCACGCGCGGCGTGTCGGCGGCGGTGGTCACTTCGTCTTTCGGCGGCGCCTTGAGCGTCAGCGCGCGCAGCAGCGGCGCGGTGTCCAGGCGGCCCCAGTAGCGGTGGTCGCTCAGGCGCGCGTCCGCGTACGGCACGAGGCTCGCCGCGCCCAGAACCGCAGCCACGACGCACAGATGCAGCAGTGCCGCCTTGGGCACCACCTGCGGGGCGTTGACCCGCTCGCCGGGCGCGGCGGCAAACTCCTCGTTCAAGTTGTGCAGAGGTTCCATGCGCGCGGAGTCCAACAGCTAGAAAGGAAATACGATTCGCAGGCTTCAGAACTGGAAGTAGATGAACGGCACGATGTCCGACTCGGCCGCCACGCTCATCGCCGCGGCGACCACGGCCAGCGCCACGCCTTGGGCGTAGGCCGGCAGACGCACGAAGCTGCGCTGCAGCCGCGTCGTCAGATCCGCGGGGCTCCAGTGGATGGCATAGGCCAACACCAGCAGCGCCCAAGTGCTTCGATCGATGCGGGAAAGACCCCAATCGCGCGTCCACAGCGCGTTCCACACGTCCCCCGCGGCGTGCAGCCCCGGGGCGCGAAACAGGATGCGGGCAAGCACGACGAAATGGAAGGTCAAGGCGACGCGCCAGGCCGTTTGTCGCCAGGATTGCTGCGATTCGTCATGGCCCGGCGCGCGCCGGCGGTGCAGCGTGCGGTTGACCATGATGGCGATCGCGTGGAGCGCGCCGTACAAGACGAAGGTCCAGTTCGCGCCGTGCCACAGGCCGATCAAGACCAGGGTGATGAAGGTGTTGCGGTGCGTCTTCCACATCGGCCCGCGCGAGCCGCCCAAGGGGAAGAAGACGTAGTGCCGCAGCCAGGTCGACAGCGTCATGTGCCAGCGCCGCCAGAACTCCGCAACGGTTCTCGACTGATACGGGCGGATGAAGTTCTCCGGCAGCCTGTAGCCGAGCAGGCGCGCCGAGCCGATCGCGACGTCGGTGTAGCCGGAGAAATCGCAGTAGATCTGCATGGTATACGCGTACAGCGCCACCAGGATCTCCGCCGAGGAGTAGACGCGCGGGTTGGTGAAGACGCGGTCCACCAGGTTGATCGCGAGGAAATCCGCGATGATGACCTTCTTGGCCAGGCCCTTGGCGATGCGGAACAGCGCCTCGCCGACGTCATCGCGGGTCAAGGTCGGGGAGCGGTGCAGCTGCGGCAGGAACTTGTGCGCGCGCACGATCGGCCCGGCGACCAGCTGCGGGAAGAACGTCGAGAACAGCGCGAAGCGCAGCAAGGACGTTTCCGCTGGAATCTCGCGGCGGTACACGTCGATGCAGTAGCTCATCGTCTGGAACGTGTAGAAGCTGATGCCCACCGGCAGGACGATGTCCAGCACCGGGATCGCGCCGTGCCAGCCCAGCGCCTGGGCCGCGGTCGAGAACGATTGCGCAAAGAAGTTCAGGTACTTGAAGTAGCAGAGCAGCGTCAGGTTCATGCCGACGCTGCACAGCATCAGGAACTTGCGGCGCCAGACCAGGTTGTCCGGCGCGTCCTCGATGAGGCGCGCGACGGTGTAGTCCCAGCAGGTCGACCCGAGAATCAGGAAGATGAACAGCGGGTTCCACGCCATGTAGAACAGGCAGCTCGCCGCCAGCAGGAAGGCGAAGCGCAACAGGCGCCAACGCACGAGCAGCCACGAGCCGAGGACGGCTGCGGCGAGGAACACGATGTACATCACGCTGCTGAAGAGCACCGTCACCTGCCCGGGTGGCCGCCGCAGCGAACCCCCGCGATTTCGCTACGCTTGCGCGCCTTCGAGCACCCATGCGCGCAGGGCCTCGCGCACGGGCGCCCAGGCGTCGGCGTCCTTGCGCAGGCGGATGAACGTCATGTAAAGTTCATCAACGATGTTCTCGACTTCGTCGATGAGGTGCAGGCGTTCTTCCAGGCGCTGCGCGTCCTCGCCGGCCAGCAGGGTCGGCAGCTTCACGCCCGACAGCGTCAGGGTCTCCGCGTCGATGCCCAGCTCGAAGTGGCGCTCGCCCACGTCGACCAGCAGCCGGGCGCGCGAGACCTTCTTGCCGACGCGCAGCGCCGTGCGGGCTTCCTCTGCCAGCGAAGGGGCTTCGGCCTTGACCGTCGAGTCTTCGCGCACCGCGCCGCCGGACTCCAGCACGAGGCGCTGGCCGAACTCGACGCGCACCGGGCCGAGGGACTCGACCTGGACGGCGCCGCCGGAGCGCTCGGCCTCGAACCAGAGCCATGTCAGGAACTCGCGGCCGAGAAAGGCGAATCTGTCACGGCTGGGCTGGATCGGCATGGGTGTGTCTCGCTCAGGGACGAATGAGGTGCAGGCGCTCGGGCTCCAAGGCGGCCAGTGCGTCGATCTCGGGCTCAGACATGCCGCGCAACCAGAGCACGGTCAGCAGGCCAACCGGGCGGATCTGCAGGCCGAACGTCTTCTCGAAGATGTCCGTGAACAGCGTCGCGGCGCCCTTGGAGGTCGACATCAGGCGCAGCTCGCCGGTGCCGATATTCCACACAACTTCCAGAAGTTGCATGCGCGGCAGGGAGCGCTTGCGCAGGCGCATCTTCATCTCGAGCTTGAGGACGTCCAGCTCGCGCTTGGCCAGCTTGTCGCGCTGCAGCTCGCGGCAACGATCACGGGCTTCGCGATCGACGTACGCCTTGAGCGTGCCGGCCGGCACCTTGAGCGTGTCGACGCGCAGCTTCAAGAACAGGTGCCCGCTGGGGTCCACCAGGCTCTTGGCCTCGAACTCGCTGGCGAACACGTCGTCAAACTGCACCCAGCCGGCGGCGCGCTCGACATCGCTGGTCGGATCGATCTCGTGGAAGGCGTGCTGCGCCAAGGCCTCGCAAAAGGCCTCCTCGAAGCCGTCGGTGGGCGACGGGACGACGAAGCGCAGGTAGCTGACGGGGCCACTGAGGATGCCCATGAGGAGGACCGCCTAACGCAATGCGGCCATGCCGGCCTGGAAGGGGCGCGGAGGGTAGGATCCTTGCGGGCGGGGTGTCAATTCAAAGCTGGCGCAAGTCCGGGACCGGCACCGGATCCGGTTCAGGTTCAGGTTCGGGTTCCGGAGCCGGAGCCGGAGCCGGAGCCGGAGCCGGAGCCGGCAATGAACCTTCGCATCCACCATGACAACCTACCGCCGCGCGCGTGCCGTTGACCGCATCGCGCTGTCGCCGTTACAATTCCGCCCCCGCATGCCCGGCCACGTGCCGCCCTGGGAGTCCGCCATGTCGCTCGAATCGAAAATCCAGGACCGCTCCGCGGTCATCGCTGTCGTGGGACTTGGTTACGTCGGTCTGCCGCTCGCCGTGCGCTGCGCCGGCGTGGGTCTGCGCACCCTCGGCATCGACATCCAGCAGGCGCGCGTCGACCGCGTCAACGCCGGCATCTCCGACATCGGCGACGTGCCCAGCGAGATCATGGCGCCGCTGGTCAAGGCCGGCACCTTGACCGCGCACACCAGCTTCGAAGTGATCAAGCAGGCCGATGCCGTCGTCATCTGCGTGCCGACGCCGCTGTCCAAGACGCGCGATCCGGACAACTCCTACATCATCAAGGCCACCGAAGCCGTGATGAAGTTCATGAAGCCGGGCCAGCTCTTCGTGCTCGAGTCCACGACCTACCCGGGCTTCACGCGCGAGGTCATGGTGCCGATGCTCGAGCAGGCCAGCGGCCTCAAGGCCGGCACGGAGTTCCATGTCGCCTTCTCCCCCGAGCGCATCGACCCGGGCAACGAGAAGTACGGCGTGCGCAACACCACCAAGATCGTCGGCGGCATCACGCCGGCGTGCAGCAGCGCGGTGCACGCGCTCTACTCCAGCTTCATCGACAACGTCCGCATGGTCTCCAGCCCCGATTGCGCCGAGATGGTGAAATTGCTGGAGAATACCTTCCGCGCCGTCAACATCGGCCTGGTGAACGAAGTCGCGCTCATGTGCTCCAAGCTGGGCCTGAACGTCTTCGAGGTCATCGACGCCGCCGCGACCAAGCCCTTCGGTTTCATGCCGTTCTATCCGGGCCCCGGCTTGGGCGGCCACTGCATCCCGATCGACCCGCTGTACCTGTCCTGGAAGCTGCGCACGATGAACTACCAGGCGCGCTTCATCGAGCTGGCCGACGCGATCAACACGGCGATGCCGGCGCACGTCGTGCAGCGTTGCCAAGATGCCTTGAACGATCAGCGCAAGGCCATGAAGGGCAGCAAGATCCTGGTGCTCGGCGTGGCCTACAAGCGCGACATCGACGACTACCGCGAGTCGCCGGCGCTGACGGTGCTGGACCTGCTGGAGGCCAAGGGCGCGCACGTCGAGTACTTCGACCCGCACGTGCCGAGCTACCGCGAGGAAGGCCACACGCGCAACAGCATCGACAACCTGAGCAAGCTCGAGAGCTACGATCTCGCGGTCATCACCACGGATCACCGGGTCTTCGACTACGCGGACATCTGCAAGCGCGCGCCGCTCGTGGTCGACACGCGCAACGCCACCAAGCTCATCACCGGCGATCGCAGCCACATCTTCACGCTTTAGGCCGTCCTTTTGGCGCAGACCCTCGCACCTGCCGCAGCGTCCACCAGCAAGGGTGTGCCGAACTGGCTGCGCTGGCTGATCGGCATCGCCATCGGCGTCGCGTTCTGCTGGCAGTCGGCGCGCTCCTGGCCGCTGGGCCAGCTCTTCGGCGGTCAGCTGATGCTGGGCCGCGATGCCGCCGGCGACGAGGCCATCCTGCTGCGGCTGCCCGCGGGCGCGGTGGCGTGGTCGGTGGCGCTGTGGGCGATCGCGGCCTACCTCTCCTGCCTGACGCTGATCCACTGGCTGCGCGTTCTGCGCTGGAAACCGCTGCTGGATCCGTACGCTTCCGTGCCGATCCGCGTGCTGAACCGCGTCGGCGCCGTGGGTTTCATGGCCACGGTGCTGCTGCCGATTCGCATGGGCGAGCTGACGCGGCCGCTGATGCTGGCGCGCCAAGGTTCCGGTCACGTGCCGGTGCCGGTGGGCGCGGGGCTGGGGACGATTGCCATCGAGCGCGTGCTCGACGGCCTGCTGGTCACCGGCCTGTTGTTCGTCGTGCTGTTCGAGGTGCATCCGGACACGCTGGCGCGGCATCCCGGCGTGCAGCAAGGCGCGTGGGCGGCGGCGGCGGTGTTCGGCACGGCGCTGGGCGGCCTGGTGGCGACGCTGGTGGCGCGCGACTTCACGCTGCGCATGACCCGGCTCATCCTGGGCGCGGTGTCCAAGAACCTCGCGGAAAAAGTCGTCGATCTGGTGACGCACTTCGTCGATGGCCTCGCGTTCTTGAAGAGCCCGTGGCACGTGCTGCAGTTCGTCGGCCTCACGGTCGTGTACTGGGGCATCAACGGCCTGGGCATCTGGCTGTTCGCCCGCGGCTTTGGCGTGCACATGGACGTGCTGGGCGGCTACGCGATGATGGCGTGCCTCGTGGTCGGCATGATGATCCCCAATCCGCCCGGCAGCATGGGCATCTTCTGGAACTTCCTGCTGCTGCCGGCGGGGCTCTACGGCGTCAATGAGGATGCACCGCGCACGATTGCCTTCGCGCTCGGGCTGTGGCTGGCGCAGACGGCGCAGGTGACGGCGTTCGGTGCGTGGGGCTGGTGGTCGGACGGCCGGGCGCGAAGGCGGCTGGCGGGCTGAACGTTCCGGCTCCGGCTCCAAGATTGCGCGCCCCACCGCAGCCAGCTACCCTCGCCCCTCCATGCGCAACGAATTCCCCCAGCCCTTCGGCCCCTACGAACTGCTCCGCCGCC
>CAIXAA010000077.1 GCA_903917305.1 uncultured Myxococcales bacterium
ACGGGTAGGCGATGCCGGTCAGCAGCGTCAGCAGCAGGAGCACCATCAGGGCCGGGCGAATTTCTGTAAGCATGACAGGCTCCTACACCATACCGAGGGCCGTGAGGGCCAGATCGATGATCTTGATGCCGATGAACGGAACGACGATGCCGCCAGCGCCGTAGACCCACAGGTTGCGCTTGAGCAGCACGCTGGCCGGCAGCGGCCGGTACTGAACGCCGCGCAGCGCAAGCGGAATCAGCGCGACGATAATCAGCGCGTTGAAGATGACCGCGGCCAGGATGGCGCTCGAAGGCGAGTGCAGGCCCATGACGTTCAAGCGCGCCAGTGGCGGATAGGTCGCGATGAACATCGCTGGAATGATGGCGAAATACTTGGCCACGTCGTTGGCGATCGAGAACGTCGTCAGCGCGCCGCGCGTCATCAGCATCTGCTTGCCGATGTAGACGATGTCGAGCAGCTTGGTGGGATTGCTGTCGAGATCCACCATGTTGCCGGCTTCCTTGGCCGCTTGCGTGCCGGTGTTCATCGCCACGGCGACGTCGGCCTGCGCCAGCGCCGGCGCGTCGTTGGTGCCATCGCCGGTCATCGCGACGAGGTGGCCGCCCGCCTGGTACTCGCGGATCAGCTTGAGCTTGTCCTCCGGCGTCGCCTGCGCCAGGAAGTCATCGACACCGGCCTCCGCGGCGATCGCCGCAGCGGTCAAGGGGTTGTCGCCGGTGATCATGACGGTCTTGATGCCGATGGCGCGCATCTCGGCAAAACGCTCGCGAATGCCGCCCTTGACGATGTCCTTGAGCTGCACCACGCCGAGCACCTTGGCACCCGCGGCGACCACCAGCGGCGTGCCGCCGCCGCGCGCGACCTCGTCGACGGCGCCGCGCACATCCTTCGGGAAATGCCCGCCTTGTTCCGTGACGTAGCGCTCGATCGAATCGGCAGCGCCCTTGCGGATCGCGCGCTCCGGCAGGTCGACGCCGCTCATGCGCGTCTGCGCCGAGAACGTGACGAACGTGGCGCCCAAGGCGTGCACGTCGCGCTCGCGGATGCCGAACTTCTCCTTGGCCAGCACCACGATGCTGCGGCCTTCCGGCGTCTCGTCGGCCAGAGAGGCGAGCTGCGCGGCGTCGGCCAGATCCTTCTCGCTCACGCCCTCGGCCGGCAGGAACGCTGCGGCCTGGCGATTACCCAGTGTAATCGTTCCAGTTTTGTCCAACAGCAGCACGTCGATGTCGCCCGCCGCCTCGACCGCGCGGCCCGAGGTGGCGATGACGTTGGCCTGCAGCATGCGGTCCATGCCGGCGATGCCGATGGCGGACAGCAGACCGCCGATCGTCGTCGGAATCAGGCACACCAGCAGCGCGATGAGCGCCGTCACCGTGACCGCCTCGCCCTTGCCGGCTTGGGAGACGGCGAACAGCGAGTACGGCAGCAGCGTCACGGTCGCCAGCAGGAACACGAGGGTCAGCGCGGCCAGCAGGATGTCGAGCGCGATTTCGTTCGGCGTCTTCTGACGTTTGGCGCCTTCCACCAGGCTGATCATGCGGTCGAGGAACGTCTCGCCGGGATTGGCCGTGATCTGCACGATGATCCAGTCCGACAGGACGCGCGTGCCGCCGGTGACGGCCGAGCGATCGCCGCCCGACTCGCGGATGACCGGGGCCGATTCGCCGGTGATGGCGCTCTCGTCGACCGAGGCGACGCCTTCGATGACGTCGCCGTCGCAAGGCACGTAGTCGCCTGGTTCGCAGAGGACGTAGTCGCCTTTGCGCAGCGACGCGGCGGGCACATCCTCCTTGCGGTCCGTGCGCTGGCGGCCCGGACCCATCAGGCGGTGCGCCAGGATGTCCTTGCGCGCCTTGCGCAGCGTGTCGGCCTGCGCCTTGCCGCGGCCTTCGGCCATGGCTTCCGCGAAGTTGGCGAACAGCACCGTGAACCACAGCCAGATCGAGA
>CAIXAA010000078.1 GCA_903917305.1 uncultured Myxococcales bacterium
CCACATCGAGCAACTCAAGTCGGCATTCGGAATCGAGAACTACATGGGCAAGGTGGCGTTCTTCGACATCGCCGGACCGCAAGGCGTCGTCCTGTTCTTTGTCTTGAGCGGGTTCCTGATCACCTACCTGCTGCTCGCCGAGGAACGCCAGTCGCAAACCATCCAGGTCCGCAGGTTCTACGTCCGCCGCATCCTGCGGATCTGGCCGCTCTATCTGCTCATCGTGCTGAGCTCCCTGTTTGTTTTTCCCTATGTGCGCTTCCTGAATTGGCCTGGTTACGGACCGGAGGTCACGCAGACCGACCTGCCGCTCAAGCTCGCGCTGTACCTGACGTTCTTTGCCAACCTCGTGCTTTCCCTCGTCACGTTGGTGCCGTACGCCTCGCAAACCTGGTCGATTGGCACCGAGGAGCAGTTCTACCTCGTGTGGCCAGTGCTGCTGCGCGCCGTGAAGCGGCATCGGCTCGCCTTGATGTGTGGAATCATGCTCGGCTACTACGCCATCCGCTTCGGCCTCCAGACGCGCTTTGCCGACGCCCTGCCAGCCAAGGACGTCGTCACCGCATTCGTGTCCGGATTCGCCATCGACCGCATGGCGATGGGAGGGCTCTTCGCCTTGCTGCTGTTCGAGAAGTCGCGTTTCCTGCGCGTGTGGATGAACAGGTACGTCTTCTACGCGGCGCTGGCCGTCATCGCCTGGATGTACGTCGCGAATCCATCCACCCCCGCCGTCCGCTACCCGTTGTATCCATTCCTCTATGGCATCGTGGTCCTGAACCTTGCCGCAAATCCCGGCATCGGCTGGCGGCTAGAGACCAGGCACACGACCTTCTTGGGGAACATCTCGTACGGACTGTACATGCTCCACCCGCTGGCGATCACGCTCGCCATCGTGGTTGGATTGCGGCTGGGCTGGACGTCGAACTTCTTTCTGTATCCCGCGACGGTGGCCGGCACGATCGGTCTTGCTGCGGTGTCGTATGCCTGGTACGAGACGCCGTTCTTGAGGCTCAAGGCGCGGTTCCAGATCGTTCGCAGCGGGAACTGAGGCAGTCCTCCAGGTCCGCTCGGCCCGCAAGTCTCGCCGCCATCACCGCGACTTCTTTGCCTTTCCAGCCTTGCCCTTGCCCGCCGGCTGCGCGGCCTCCCCTGTCGCCGGCGCAGCAGCCTCACCCGCGGGCGCAGCAGCAGCAGGGGCCGGCGCCGGAACCACCAACCGCTCCAGCACGGCCATCCCGGCCGCAGCATCCCAGCCCGTCTTCTCCAGCAGTTCCCGCACGGCACTCTCGCGCAGCTGCGGCGAAACAGCCTCGCCCGCCAGCGCCACCAGCATGAGCGCGTCCGTCTTCTCCAGCTCGCTCTTGGCCGCGTTCACGGCCGCCAGCAGCCGATCCCCCTGATTGCGCAGCGCATCCAGCAGCGGCGGCATGGCCCGGTCCAGCAGCTTGTCCGCCATCTGCACCAGCACCGAGGCGTCCTCCGGCAGCGCGCTCGCCTTTTGCGGCTCCAGGATTTGCCCCTTGATCTCGACAAGATCCGTCGAGTAGTCCGTCAGCGTCTCGGCCAACGACGCATCCCCCACCGCCTTGGCCACGCTGCCCGCCAGCAGCGTCAGCGTCAGCCGCGCTCGCAACTCCGCGTCATGCCTGATGACTTCGTACGGGTGATCGTAGGACACGTCCTTGTTGATGCGCCGCGGCGTCTCGGCCGCCGTCTTCTGCGCCACGTCGAACGCCTTCTGGTCCGCATCCACGACCGCAGTCAGCTTGAGCAACTCCGGATTCTGCTTTAGCAAAATGTCCGTCTCGCGCTGGATGCCGCGCTGGTAGTACGCGACATTGGCGCTCCAGCGTTTGTGGCCGCGCGTCTCCTCGCAGTTGAGCGTCCCATCGAGGCACGGCGCCGGCTTGCCCGCGTAGAATGCCTTGTCCTCCTCCGCCATCTTGGCCTGGATTTGCGCCAACTGGTCCTGCAATTGGTGCAGGCTCGCCTCCGCGCGGTTGACCTCGAACTGCACCGGCCGCATCGCGTCGGTGGCCATGTTCAGCCTCGTCAGCGCACTCGACTGCTGCCCCTGCGCCACGACCCACGCCTCGTTCTCGACGACGTCCGTGTGGTCCAGGTACGGCTTGATGCGGTGCTCCACCACGTCGTGCCGCTCAATCGTCAGGTTCACGAGGTCGGCCACCACGCTCGCATCGGCCTGCGGCGCCTTGGACTTCTGCTTGCCCTTCTGCCTGGCCGGCGGCTCCACGACCGCGAGGTGATTCGCCGCCGCCCAGCCGCCGTGCAACCGCTGCAGCAACCGCTCCTGCAGCACCGCCGCCGTGCCCGCCGGCGCGCCCTTGGGCGGCTGCGGCGCCGGCACCAGCAACCGGTACTCGACGCGCGCCAGCGCCGCCGGCTCGAACGCCTCCACCGCCGCCAGCGCTTGCTTGTCCTCCGGCACCAGCGACAGCAGCACCGACGCGTACGCCAGCGCCGCGCCCGGCAGCTTCTGCTGCACCGCCGCCGCCAGCTTGGGCCGAACCTGTTCCGCCATCTTGGCTTGCAGCGCCGCGCCCACCTGCTGCACGTGCGCCTGCGCCGCCGCATCGCCCGCCGCCACGCGCCGCGCGCCGTCCAGCAGCGTCAGCGACGGCCCCACCTGCCCCGCCTTGTCCGCCTCCGCGAATTGCGCCAGCAGCGCCAGCAGCCACTGCCGCTTGGTCTCCGCCAGCCCCTGCCGCGCCGCCGGCAGACCCGGCGAAGCCTTGAGCGCGTCGGCAAAGGCCGCCGCCGCCTCCTGGAACTTGCCGTCGGCCAGCAGCGCGTTGCCCTGCTGCACGGTGCGCGCCACGCTCGCCGCGGCCTCCATCTCCGCCTGCAGCTTGTGCGCCGCCTTGTCCTTGGGCGACCACTTGAGCGCCTTTTGCAGCAGTGTTTGCGCCGCCTCCCCTTGCTCCAGCACGAACTGCTGGCGCGCCTCCGCTACGAGGTAGCCCGCCACCGGCTCCGCCGCCTCGTGCAGCAGCGCGATGCCCTCCGGGAACGCCATCTCCCAGTCGTGCAGCCACTCCAGATCCGCAACCAGCGCCTGCCATTCCGTGCGGTTCTCCGGCTGGAACGGCTCCGCGGACAGGCGCTGCAAGCGCGCGCGGCTGTTCGACAGCGCATCGCCGCCCTGGCGCCGCACGGAGCCGACCTTGACCTGCACGGCCTTGACGCGCTCGTCGTCCGCCGCCATCGCCGCCGCTTTTTGCGTTTCAGATTCCGCGGATGTCAGGTCGTGCGCCTTCAACGCCTGCTCGGCCACACCCAGGTGCACGCGCACCGCGACCTGGACCGCGTTCTGGAGGTGCCGCTGCATCTCCGCCAGATCCGCGCCGGGACCGGCCGCCGCGATCGCGTCGCGGTACGCCTGCACGGCGCCATCGACGTCGCCTTGCGCCGCAAGCTCGTCCGCCTTCTGCGACTGCACGGAAGCAGCGCACGCGGCGATGGTCAGCGAAGCCGCGAGGACGGCGAGGATCTTGAGGCGTAGCGGCTTCATGGCGGGCTCCCACTGCCCCCGGCTTTCCGGGTGCGGCGCCAAGGTTATCCTTTGCGGCGCAAGGGGCAAGTCGCCGGCCCGCTGCGCGGCCTTGCCGGCCCCGCTTCGGATGCTAGACTCCCGCGCCGCCGGGCTCTTCCGGCCCTGCGAATGCGGCCTTTGCTGCGCCGCCGCGAGCCTTGCCCCATGCTCAAACTCGCCTTGCCCAAGGGCCGCATTTACGAGCGCGTCCAAGCCCTTCTGAGCGACTGCGGCCTCACGCTGCGCCTGCCGGAGCGCGGCTACCGCCCCGAATGCAGCGACGACCGCCTCGCCGTCAAGATCCTCAAAGCGCAAAATGTGTCGGCGCTGGTCGGACTTGGCTCCCACGACCTCGGCTTCTCCGGCCATGACTGGGTGATGGAGAACCAGGCGGACGTCGTCGAACTGCTCGATCTCGGCTTCGATCCCGTGCGCATCGTCGCGGCGGTGCCGGTCAGCGCGGATCTGGACACGCTGCTGGCCCAGGATCGCGTCGTCGTCGTCAGTGAATACGAGCACTTGTCGCGGTCCTGGCTGGAGGCGCGCGGCGTCAAGTACCACTACATGCGCAGCTATGGCGCGACCGAGGTGTTCCCGCCGGAGGACGCCGACCTCATCATCGACAACACCGCGTCCGGCAAGACGCTGGTCGAGAACCAGCTCAAGATCGTCGACACGCTGCTGCATTCGACGACGCGCATCATCGCCAACCCGCGCGCCATGGACGATCCGGAGCGCCGCGGCGTCATCGAGGAGCTGCTGCTGCTCATCCGCGCCGTGCTCGATGGCCGCGATCGCGTGATGCTCGAGATGAACATCGACGAGGCACGCCTGTCGACGCTGGTCGCGCAGTTGCCGGCGATGAAGTCGCCGACGATCGCGCAACTGTATGGCAACACAGGCTATGCCGTGAAGGTCGCCGTGCAGAAGGGGGCCGTCGCGCGGCTGATTCCGGAGTTGAAGCGCTTGGGCGCGACCGACATTCTCGAGACCGCCATTCGCAAGGTCACGCCGTGAAAGACTTCCTGCCGTCGCGCGTGGAGTTGGCCGCGGTAGAGCCCTATCGGATTCCGCAGTTCGAGCGCGCCGGCTTCCTGCGCCTGGACATCAACGAGCATCCCGGCGGCGCGCCCGCGTTCGTGGTCGAGGCGGTGCACGCAGCGCTGTCGGCGCAGTCGATTGCGACATATCCGGTCTATTCCCAATGGCTTTCGACCGCAGCCGAGTACTTCGGCGTGGGCCTGGACGAGGTGACGTGCACGGCGGGTGGCGACGAGGCCATCAAGGCGATCTGCGAGGCGCACCTGCTGCCCG